>JAUXUZ010000238.1 GCA_030680655.1 Phycisphaerales bacterium | reverse complement strand
ACAGCCCTCGCACAGCCGGCGCGGGCGGCGCGGCGGTCGTTATCGCCGGGATCGACGGCGACGGTGATGCCGTGCCGGGCGATAACGCCTACCGCCTGCCGGTGTTGAGCCGTGAATCGCTTCGCGTCGGCCTCCTCGCCGATGCGGCCGCTCGCGGCTCTTTGGTTAGCAGCGGCACCGCCGACCGGTTCCGGCCCGGCCAGTGGGTGACGTTCGCCCTGCGTCCAAGCGAGTCCGCCGCGGTCGACATCGTCGAGATCGAGCCGGGCGCGATCGACGCGGCACGGATCGCGGGCCTGGACGCGATTGTCGTCTTGTCACCCGACGCCATTCCAACCGGCGACGGGGTCTCCAACGGCTGGTCGCGCCTGAAGGGGTTTGTTGACCGGGGCGGCCTGCTCGTCATCACGCCGGCGTTTGAGGCGACAGCCCAGCAATGGCCCGAGGCGATGGCCAACGAACTCGGCATCGACCTCTCACTGGGCCGGGCGCCGAAGGAGTACCCCGCCGACGCGCCGGGTCGCCTGAGCGGCGCAGCACCGGTTGAGCTCGGCGCTGCGGATGTGCTGGCGACCCTCCGCGGCGAGCTCGAGGTGCTGGTGCGCCCGGTCGGCGTGAGCAGGATCCTCGCGCCGTTGGAGGCCGCTGCGCCGGGCGCTGAGAGCCGGGCGGACACAAAGGTGCTCGTGGCGACGGTCGACGGCGACCCGTTCATCACGCTGGCAACCAATAGGGCGGGCCCTGGCGGACAATCCAAAGCAGCCCCCGGCGCCGTCATCTATGTATCGTCGGCATTCGACCTTCGATGGACCGACCTGCCCGCGAAGCCGCTGATGGTGCCGCTGATGCAGGAACTGATCCGCCAAGGCGTCGGGCGGGCCCGCCCGGTCTTTGTTTCCGTCGCGGGGTCCAGGGCCGCTGCCCCGGCGGGCTCGGCCGAGCTGCGCCCCGCAACAGCGGGCGCCCCTGCCGCCACCCTCGCGGTCGATGCGACCGGGCGCACAGCAGAACCCGTACGGCTGGCAGGAACGTGGCAGGCCGTCAACAGCCAGGGCGGTGCCCTCGGTGTGATCGCTGTGAACCCGCCGACCGATGCCGACACCACGCCACTCTCGCGCGAGCGTCTGGCGTCATGGCTGACCAGCGCGCTCCCTGAGAAGGGCGCAGCCGAGCGGACGCCGGAGATCGAGTGGGCGGGGAGCGACATCGGGGCGCGCGGCCTGGACGCGGTGGTGCAGGTCGGGGCGGAGAGCCGCGTCGGGAGCGGTTCGCTCCTGCTGCTGGCGGCGCTCGCGCTGGCCCTGTGCGAGGTTGCGCTGGCAAG
>JAUXUZ010000568.1 GCA_030680655.1 Phycisphaerales bacterium | reverse complement strand
AGGGCGGGGTTGTCGGTGATGGACAGATCCCCCCCCACCGTCTGCAGGCTGGCTAAGTCGATGGTGCTGGCGGCGGTGTTGCCCCCCACACTCACACTGCCCTCCACCGACGTCAGGCTTCCGAGGTCGATCGTGCTCGCGGAAGTGTTCCCTCCCACGTTCACCGTACCACCCGCTGACGTGAGGCTCCCCAAATCGATTGTGCTGGCGGAGGTATTGCCCCCCACACTGACACTCCCCCCCCCCGTCGTCAAACTCGGCAGGCTGATGATCGCCGCCGAGATGTTGTTGCTGATCGTCACATCACCATCCGCAGATGCCAGACTCCCGACGTTTATGTTCGTCGCCGAACCGTTGTTGCTGACATCTACATCGCCGGAGGTGGTCAAGCTTCCCACGTCAATATGGGTTGCCGCACCGTTGTTGCTCACGTCCACATCCCCGGCCGTCGTCAGGCTGCCCACATCGATGTGCGTGGCCGAACCGTTGTTGCTGACGTCTACATCGCCGGCGCTGGTCAAGCTTCCCACGTTGATGTTCGTCGCGGCCCCATTGCCACTCACATCCACGTTTCCCCCCACCTCCGTCACCGGCAGCACCACCGCCCCCAGCGCCGGGTTCAGCGTCACCGTCAGGTCCCCCAGCACCACGTTCAGCACCGGCACGCTGATCGCCCCCAGGTCCGGGTTGTTGCTGAACACCAGGTTGTTGCCCACTGCCGACAGGTTCGGCGCCGATACCGCCGGCAGGCCCGCCACGGCCTCCGCCGCCACGTTGCCCGCCATCTCGTGCATCCCGCTCAGGTACGCCTGCGGCGTCTCCACCGTCACGGCCGTCGTTCCCACGTAGCGGTTGTTCACGATCCCCGCGCTCACCGAGTTGCACGTGTACCCCGGCGGCAGGTCGAACACCCGCTGCCAGTGGTACCGCAGCGCCACCCGCGCCCCGGCGCTCCCCGTTCCGTCGTTCGCCGTGGCCGTCGCCGTCACGCTCCGCACGAGCTGCTCCGCCGAACCGATCGGCGCTGTGCCCAGGTTCGATTGCACCGTCAGATGCCCCCCGGCGCCGCAGCTCCCCGGCCCCGCGCTGTCGCACGTGGCCACGGCGCCGAGGCTGCCCCCGAGCTGCATGGCGGCGTGCCACGACGAGTTCACCGCGTTGACCTCACCGTCCACGTACATCGTAAACCGCACCGGCACGCTCCCGGCCCCCGGCGGCCCGCTGAAGATCAGGTCCCGCTGCGTCGTCGAAGCGACGCCCCCGTGCGTCCCGCAGTGAAAGTGCGCGGGTTGGGGGGTCCACAGCACCCCCACCGCCACCTCCAGCTCGCTCTGCATGGCGCGCGCGTACCCCGTGTACGTCGACCCCTCGTTGGTGCACGGCGGCAGCGACACGATCAGGGGAGCGCCACCCGTTGATTCTCCCGACCCGCACGTCCGGCAGCAGCACGGGTTCCCGCCCACGTTGGCGAAGTACACCGGCGGCGTCTGCCCCAGCGCCGCTCCCGCCCCCATCGTCGTACCCGCTACGCACAGCAACCCACGAGTCCGTTTGTTCATGTTGGCCCACTTTGCTGCGTTGAAGAGGCGCCGCACCGAGCCCGGCTGCAAACAGGCAAAGGCGGCGTGCGCCACGTGTGCGAGAAGAAGATACCCACGACGGGCGTGTGGCACAAGGCGAACGGACGGCGAACAGGAGGGACGATCGCTCAATGCATGGCGCGGTATGCGGCAGGGAACCGCAATGGGTGCTTGAGTTTTCGCCGGTGACAGGCGGCCGTCTGGGGCTTTGTGTAGTGTCTATTGGTTAGGAGCACCCGCTGAAGAACGCGTCGATGAAGACGACGAAGTCGTTGTTGTCGAAGATGCCCTCGCCGGGGGCGACGCCACCCTGGCGGCCGACGTCGGCGCGGGGGTCCTGGTTGAATAAGTGGTCGATGAAGACGATGAAATCGTTGTTGTCGAGCACGCCGTCCTGGCCCTGGGCGCCGCCCTGCATGCCCAGGTCGGCGGAGCAGGAGGAGAAGACGACGCGGACGCGGTCGGCGAGGTACTGCACGGTGGTGCCGGGGGGCGCGTCGAGGGTGGTGAACTCGCCGGTGAGGCCGGGGAAGCCGAAGGTGATGATGTCGAAGTTGCCGTCGCCGGTGAAGCCGTTGGTGCGGAGGACCCGGAGCGTGCCGGCGAGCGTCGCGCCCCCGTCGATCACAAGCCGGTCGTACTCGGTGCCGGGGGATGTGCCGCCGATCTCGACCTCGAGCGTGCCGCCGGCCTCCTGGATGTAGCCGTTGCTGCTTCCCTGCGAAAGGGTGATGGTGCCGGCGGAGTTGCCGGGCCTGACGGTACCGCCGAGGTTGCGCACGTGACCCTTGATCTGGCCGTAGCCGGTGAGCACGCCGCCGTGAAAGCGGAGCTCGTACTCGGCGTAGGTGCCGGCGAACGCGCCGCCGGCGAGGCGCGTGACGCCGACGTGCTGGTTGAAGCCGCCGGGGAAGGAAAGGGTGCCGCTGGCGGCCTCGACCGTGCCGTAGTTGTTGAACGCCGCGAGGGAGACGGTGGTGTCGCCGGGGCCGGCGTACTTGCCGAATCTACCGTGGTTGGTGAAGACGGCGCTGGTGAAGCCGGCGCCTGCGAGGGGCAGGTTGTCGCAGCGGACCTCGAAGATGCCTGTGGCGGTGTTAGTGAAAGGGGCGGTGGCGCTGAGGCCGATGAAGCCGGCGGTCCAGGTGAGCGTGCCGCCGTTGTGAACAGGGCCGTCGTAGTTGGTGTACGAATTGTCGATGACGCCGGTGCAGCCGGGGGCGATCTGCGTGAGGCCGCCGCCCTCGTGCGTGCCCCCGAGCCCGACCGAGTGCGTGACGATGAGCGTGCCGGCCCCATCCCGGGCGGAGTCCATGTCCAGGTGCCGGAGCGTGGAGGTTGTGCCCGCGGGTAGCTCGATCGTGGCCCCGACCACCCGGATCATGCCGTCACCGGCACTGCTCATGTTGTTGAGCTGGGTGGTGCCGGTGTAGAACTCGAGCAGCGAGCCGGCGTCGACCGTGATGGTGCCGCCGAAGGAGCTGGGCGGGGAGCTGGGCCCGTTGAGTCTCAGCGTGCCGGTGCTCACGTGAACCGACCCCGTATTGACAAAGCGTGAGGAGATGGTGGTTGTGCCACCGCCGCCCTCTTTGGTGAACGTGCCGGAGTTAAGGAAGTGGCCGAGGCCGATGAGCCCGTGCATCTGGCCGTTGCCGGTGGCGAGGAAAGTTGCGCCCGCGAGGTTGCGGAAGATGCCGCCGGGGGGGCCGGGGAGCGGGGCGTACGCGCTATCGATGTAGAAAGTGTCGTCGCCGTGCCAGGTGGTCGAGGCGGAGTTGCTTATGTCGCCGTCCATGAACACCGAGACGCCGGCGTCGATCACCAAGCCGCCGTGGAGGTAGTGGTACCCCTGTCCCCACTCGGGGCTGTTCGCGCCGGTCGCCGGGACGGTGACGAGTTGGTTGAAGAAATGGCTGCCGCCGAAAAAGTGGCCCTCGACGGTGACGGGGCCGTTGTAGACGGCGGTCTGGGAGACGGTGACGACGTGCCTGTTGATAAAGTGGGCGTTGGTGGTGAGACTGCGGATCGGGCTGGCGGTGTTGTTGATGACGACGAAGTTGCCGAGTGAGACGTCGTTGCTCGGGCCAGGTGCGGGCGGATTGGTCTGGCACTGAGTGGTGAAGCCGGTGTTCCAGTTGTTGTGAGACTCGCACTCGTTGGCGCCTTCGCACCAGTGGTGCCAGAGCCCGTTGCCGCAGGTGTTGTCGAAGGCGATGGGCTGCGCGCGGAGGGAGGCGGGAGCGCCCGCTGCGGCGGCGAGAGCGGCGGCGGTGATCAGCGCGAGGTCGCGGTGCTTGGTGAAGGAGTGACGGCAGCACATGGCAGCCTCCTAAGTAAGATTGCTTAACTCTACATGAACTTTGAGCAAGGGCCAGCTCGTGCGCGAGATTGGGGGTTTGTTGGGATAAAAAGCGACTGTCTTGGGGGTATGAGACGGGTCTTCGTTGAAGCTCGCGCGATGGGGCGGGCATCCCCGCCCGCCTCGGGTGACTGCACGGCGGCCGTGGCGACCGGCCCCAAACCGTCCCGCGCGTAGCCTCGCGGCGTTTCGCGTTAAGTGTGACCGTGCACTTGACCACCGGTTTCTCTGGCGACCTGCAGTTCGCTACTCCGTACGCTTGTGCCCATGCCCGCGGTGAGCATCATCATGACGCTGTACAACCGTGCCCGGTGGCTAGAGGCCGCGGCGAAGAGCGTTCTTGCTCAGACCGAGCGGGACCTTGAACTGGTGATCGTTGACGACGGCTCGACGGACGGGTCACTCGATACCGCCCGCCGGTTGGCCGCGAGCGACCCGCGCGTACGCGTCTTCGCCGAGCCGCACCGCGGCGTGGTCGGCACGCTCAAGCGGGCCCACGAGCTGACCACCGGGCAACTGCTCGGATGGGTCGACAGCGACGACCTGCTGGTGGCCGACGCGGTCGCCAAGTGCCGCGCGGTGCTGGACGCCAGGCCCGGCGTCGGGCTGGTGTACAGCGACCACGTGGAGATCGACGAGAACGGCGCGTTCCTGCGCGAGGGGACGCGGTCGAAGGTGCCGTACTCACGCGACGCGCTGCTGACGGACCTGATGACGTTCCAATTCCGGCTGTTCCGCCGGTCGGTGTTCGACGCGTGCGGCGGGATCGACGCCGGGTTCACGGCGGCACCGGACTACGACTTCTGCCTGCGAGCTTCTGAGGTAACCGAGTTCGCCTATCTCCCCGAGCCGCTCTACTGCTACCGCATGCACGGCGCGTCGATCTCCGCAACCAGGCAGCTTGAGCAGATCACCAACTCGCAGCGCGCGGTAGAAGATGCCCTTGCCCGGAGGGGGATGAACGGCCGGGTACGGCTGAAAATGACGCTGAGGGCCCGCTTTGAGATCGTGCCGGTCACGAATGAATTGGGCATCACAAAGGAAAGCCCGGGCCGCTTCCCTTGAAAAGACGGCGCCCGTGCGCATACTCGTGTGTTGGCCGCGTACACAAAAGGGAGCTGCGGATGAAGACGAGCATGACGATCGGGGCGAGCGCGCTGGCGTTGGTGGTGGGCAGCGCTGTCGCGGTGGGGCAGGTTTCAACCTTTGTGATCCTCTCGCCGGCACCGGGTGACAACGCCGCATTCCCCGAAGGGATCAGCGGCGACGGCTCGACCGTTTTCGGCGCCAGCGCGTTGCTCGGGGGAGGCAACTCTGAAGCGTACCGGTGGACGGCTTCGCAGGGGGCCCAGGACATCGGTGCCCTCATCAGCGGGCCGTTCTCGCGGGCGCTCGCCAGCAGCACCAACGGCCTCCGCGTATTCGGTGAGGACAACGTCGGCGGGGGGTTTGAGTGGACGTCGCCCGGCACGATCACGTCCTTGAGCGGTGGCCGCGTCATCGACGTGAGCGCGGACGGCTCGGTGCGGCTGACCACCAGCCAGCGGATCGGCGTAGCGGCAACGCCCCTCCCCGCGCTGCCCGGCGATCAGGACGCGAACTGCCGCGCGATGAGCGCCGACGGCAACGCGGTCGCGCTGACAAGCCACTTTTTCGAGTCCGGGGGTGGTGGCTACGGCTACGGCGGCGGCGATCCGGACATCGTGCGTGACCAGGCCTGTCGGTGGACGGCGAGCGGCGGCACGGTCGGTTGCGGTTTCTTGCCGGGCACCGATCGCTCGTTCGCGACGAACATTTCTGAAGACGGCGCCGTTGTGCTCGGTGTTTGCCAGAGCGGCGGTTCGGGTTCAACACGCGGTTTCAGGTGGACATCGGCGGGAGGGATCAGCGAACTGCTGCCCATCGTCGGCCAGCCAATCCCGACGAATGTCGAACCGGTGGACTCATCCGCGGACGGCTCGGTGGTTGTATGCGAGGTTGACGGTGCGGCGTGCGTCTGGACCGAGGCGGGCGGTTTCAGGCCGCTCAAGCAGATCCTCCTCGCCAACGGGCTCGACGTCGGGCCGTGGGTCTTCTATTCGATTGCGGGTGTCTCTGACGACGGGCGGATTGTGACCGGCAACGCGCTGGACGCTTCCGGGAACCTCGCGGCCTTTGTGACGCCGCTGGACACGGCCTGCCAGCCGCCGGCCAACCCCTGGACCGCCACGCGACGGGTGATCGTTGCCGACGGCGATGCGCTGCCGGGCGGCGGGACGGCCTCGTCGGTACGCGAAGCCACGGTCGCCGGCAGCGGTGCGGCTCTGGTCCGCAGCGGCAGCGACGTGTGGCTCTCGCCCGCGGGCGGCGGAGCGCTCGTCGCGGTGGCCACCGGCGTGACCGGCGGTTTTATCGGGGTCGAGAGTGTCGCGCTGAGCGACAGCGGCATCGTGGCGATCACGAGGCTCTCGACGCTCACGGGGCAAGGAAACGCTCGGACCCTTCAGGTCGGACCCGTCGGTGGCCTGGTGACCATCGCCGCCAACGGTGACGCCGTGCCCGTAGCCAGCGGCGGCGGCTCGCTGGCCACCTACACCGGGTTTGATGGCCCGTTTGTCAACGGCGGCGGCCTGGCTGCTTTTCAGAGCCGTGTCGACGGCGGCACGTTAGGAACTACGCAGTTGTTCGCGTACAACGCAGCGAACCCGGCGGGGCTCGTGCGCTTCGCGCCAGCCGTGACCCTGACATCACCATTCGCGCTCGCGCTGAGCGACTCCGGCGCAGCGCTCTGGAGGGCAGCAGAAGGTCTGGCAGCCGGCGGCCCCCCTCCGGCGACGACCCCCCTCATTGCGCCGACCGGCGGGGCAGCGCCCGGGATCGTCGGCGGAACTTTTACATCGTTTCCGCGGGCGGTGATCAACGGGGCCGGAACCGTCGCATTCAGGGCCGCGGTGAGCACACCGGGCGGCACCGTGAGCGCCGTGTACCGGACCGGGTCGGGCGGCTCGCTGCAACTCGTCGCGAAGACCGGCTCATCTCTGGGCGACGGGCTCTTGCTGCAGGACGCTCAGGATGTGCAGATCGCTGAGAACGGCTCGGTCTACTTTGCGGGCAACCTCCAGTCGTCGGGCGATGGTGTGGTCGTCAAGGCCCGGCCAGACGGCTCCATGGTCGTGATTGCCCGCGATGGCGATGAGTTGCCCGGTAACAGCGCCTGCCGCACCATGAGCGGGTGGCAACTGCGGGGCGTCGATGGTCGCCGCGTGCTGCTGGCGGCGAGCGTGGGCGGCCTGAGCGGTACATCCCAGGCGTTGGTTGTGTGGGGTGAAGGGGAGCCACTGTCGGTCCTGACCGTCACGGGCGGGTCGGAGACGTTCCGGCCCGGGCTCGCTGGGCCCGTCGGTTCTCTGCTGCTCAGCAGCCAGAACGGCAACGGACACGACGGGCGCAACAGCAGCTTCAGCGGAGGTCGGGTCGTCTACAGCGCGCTGGTGACCGATGCGCAGAACGTGACGCGGAGAGTGGTTGTTGAAGAATCGCTGCCGGTGCTCCCCTGCGGGACCGCGGACGTGGGTACACAAGGTGGGGGCGTCGGCCCCGACGGCCTGCTGAACAACAACGACTTTGTCGCGTTTATCGACTTGTTCTTCAGCGCCGACCCGCGGGCGGATGTCGGGTCGCAGGGCGGCATCGCGGGGAGCGACGGTCTGTTCAACAACAACGACTTTGTCGTCTTTATCGACCGCTTCTTCGCCGGGTGCACCTGAGCTGCGGTTGGGTGATCTCACCGGTTCGGCGCTGCACGAAGGCTCCGCTACGCCTCCTGCTTGAGGAGAGCCTTGGCGCGGACACGGATGTTGATGACCTCAACGATGAGCGAGAAGGCCATCGCGAAGTAGATGTACCCCTTGGGGATGTGCTGCCCGCTCGACTCGGCGACAAGCATGGTGCCGATGAGCACCAGAAACGACAGGGCCAGGACTTTGATCGTCGGGTGCCGATCGACGAAGCCCAGGATCGGCTTGGCGAACGTCACCATCACGGCCGCGGAAATCAGCACGGCCGCGACCATCACCTGGATGTCCTTGGCCATGCCGGCCGCGGTGATCACCGAGTCGAACGAGAACACGATGTCGATGAGCATGATCTGGACGATCACCGAGCCGACCGTCGCCGCCCTGGGGCCGCGCCTCTTGGCCGGCCCCGCGGCCAAGGCGGCCGGGTCGCCGGGGAGGTGGCCCGGATCGCCAGTGATCTTGGAGTGAATCTCGCTGGTGGCCTTGTACAGCAGGAAGAGCCCGCCAAAGAGCAGGACCAGGTCCTTGGCTGTGAACTCGTGGTTGAGCAAGGGGAGCACGAACAGCGCGTGCTTGTCAAGCCCGACGATCCACGTGATGACCATCAGCAGCATCACGCGGGTGACAACGGCCATCAAGATGCCGATCCGGCTGGTCCGCACACGCTGTTCGGGCGGGAGCCTCCCGCACAGCACGGCGATGAAGACAATGTTGTCGATGCCGAGAACGATCTCAAGGGCCGTCAGCGTGAGCAGCGCGACGAGACCCTCGGCGGTGAGGAACGGTGCAATCCACTCGGTCATGGACCGAGCGTATCAGTGGTGTGCACGTCGCGTTTGCGGGCCGGAGGCGGTTGCGGCACGGCGGGGCTTCCAATCGACTATTGGCGCGGCAGGTAGACCCGCCCGGTAAAGAGGCGGTCCAGCCCTTCGCCGATGGCCACGACGAAGTTGCCGATCGCGTCGAACGGCAGGGCGATTGGCCCCAGTGCCTTCACCCCCGAGTTGATGCCAACCCGCGTCACGCGTGGCTCAGGGCGGGAGTCAACCGCGGCATCACCCGGCTGATGCAGGGCCGAGGCAGTCGACGGAACCCACGACACGAGTGCGGTCTCGGCCATCCCCGGACGGGCCGGCGCGATGCGTGGGCGGGTCTCGGACGTGAGCGGCGCGAGCGGGTCGGCGATGAACGGGGTTGCCGGCCGGGGCGGCGTCTCAACTGCGCCACGAGCCGCGGCGGTGGCGACTGGATTCCTGACGTCCTCGTGCTGGCGGCGGATGACCTCCTGCATCTCGCGCACCTCGCGCTCGATCTCGTCAACCGGGTAGGCGCTGTGGGCACGCG
>JAUXUZ010000567.1 GCA_030680655.1 Phycisphaerales bacterium | reverse complement strand
GATCATGCAGGTCTTTGTCAACCTGCTCCGCAACGCCGTTGACGCCTCCACAGCTCACAGCGGTGCGACCGACACCGGGGCAACGACTATCCAGGTCCGCTCGTCGGTGCAGGAACGCGGCGAAGGGGGTGGCATCTGGGCGAGCATCGTCATCGCCGATTCCGGCCCGGGCATCGCACCCGAGATCCTCGGCAGGCTCTTCGAGCCGTTCGCCACAACGCGCCTGGACAGCCGCGGCACCGGCCTGGGCCTGGCGGTCTCGCTGGGCATCGTGCGCGAGCACGGCGGCGCGCTGGTCGCCCGCAACCGGGAGGGACCGCCCACCGGTGCCGAGTTTGAGATACTCTTGCCACTGTCCGCCCCCCTCCCGGCCGAGCCCGGAGCACCGAGCCAAGCCTCAACATGAGCGAGAAGCCAACCAATCCCGTGGCGACCGATCACGCCGAGCCGCTCAGCGGGCCGTCGCTGTCGATCATCGCGATGGACGACGACGAGGACTTCCGCCAGTACATCTCCGGCGTGCTGAGCCAGCAGGGGCACGACGTGCGTGCGGTGGGGGGCGGCCCCGGCGGTTCGTCCGAGTTCTTCGCCGCGTGCGAGAGCCGCCTGCCCGACGTGGTGCTGCTGGACATGAAGATGGGCCGCACCAGCGGCGAAGAGGTGCTGGCCGAGCTCCGCCGCCGCTGGCCGCGGCTGTGCGTCATCGTCGTGACCGGCTACCCCTCGCTCGACTCCATGCGCCAGACGTTCAAGCAGGACGTCTTTGACTACCTCGCCAAGCCGTTCTCGGTCGAGGAGCTCAACCGGGTGCTGGCGCAGGCCGCCGCGGCGCTCGGTCTCGGCCAGCGCCCGCAGGACCGTCTGCGTGTCGAACTCGGCAGGCACATCCGCATGGCCCGCACGCAGCGGTCGTGGACCCTCAAGGACCTCTCCGACGCGTGCGACCTCTCGGTGAGCCAGATCAGCTCGATCGAGCGTGGCGCGCACCTGCCGAGCCTTGAGAGCCTGCTGGCGATCGCCGCCGCTCTGGGCAAGGCGCCAAGCGAGTGGTTTGAGGCCTCGGGGTTCTGAGCGCCTGAATTGCCGCAATCCCTGAAACCGGCGCGCCGAGGCGCAACAATCCGCCCGTGTCGTCGTTCCCCCCCGCAGCACAAGCAGGACAGCTGACCAGCCTCGCCCGTAGGACGGGCAGGGGCGTGCTTGTCACCGCCTTTGAGCCCTCTGGCGATGACCACGCCGCCGTGCTGATCGCGGAACTACGCCGGCGCCACCCCTCGCTGCCGATCTACGCCTGGGGCGGGCCCAAGATGGCGGCCGCCGGCGCGACGATCGTTGAAGAGACCACGAAAGACGCGGTGATGGGCGTGCCCGGCGCGCAGAAGATCATCGAGCACGTGCGGATCAACCGGCGCATCGACGACTGGCTCGACCGGAACCCCGTCGCCGTGCACGTGCCGGTCGACTCGCCCGACGCCAACTTCTCCATCGCCGCGATGACCAAAGGGCGCGGCGTGCGCGTCGCGCACCTGGTCGCCCCGCAGGTCTGGGCGTGGCGCCAGCACCGGATAAAGAAGCTCCGCCGCCTCACCGACATGGTGATGTGCGTGCTGCCGTTCGAGGAGGCGTGGTTCCGCAACCGCAACGTCCCTGCGACGTTCGTCGGTCACCCGCTCTTCGAACGCCCGCTCGACTACGCGGCCCTCGACGTTGTGACTTCGCTCTGGCCCAAGGGCTCGCCGCAGATCGCCCTCATGCCCGGCTCACGCCCCGGCGAGATCACCAAGTGCTTCCCGCTCATCCTCGACGCGTTCCGCCGGATCAAGGGGGACCTCCCCGGCGCGGTCGGGATTGTCCCGATCACCCACGCCGCGGTGCAGGAGCGGCTGCGGCACATCGCCAGCGAGAACGGCGGCTGGGTCGAGGGCATGCACGTGGTGGTCGGCAACACCGACGCCGCCATCCGCTGGTGCGATTGCGCGCTGGTCGCCAGCGGCACCGTGACGCTCCAGATCACCAAGCAGCTCAAGCCGATGGTGACGTTCTACCGCTTCGGCAAGCACCTGAAGGTGCCGTACGCGCTCTGGGGCGGCCGGGTCTTCAAGACGCGGTTCTTCACGCTCCCCAACCTGATCGCCAACGACCGCGCCGTGACGGAACTGGTACCGTACTTCGACAGCAACGGCAACGAACTGGCCTCGGGGATCTACCGCCTGCTCCGCCAACCGGGCTGCGCCGAGGCGCAGCGGGCGGCCCTCGCCGGCGTCGTCGCCCAGTTCGACGGCCGCCGCACCGGCCCCCTCGCCGCCGACGTCGTCGAGCGCCTCGCGGGCATCAGCTGATCAACGCTTATGAAAACAGCGCCCCGCGCGCGGGGGTGAACAGGCCCACGCCGCACCAGCGGTTGCCGATGCGGTCGGGGATCGCGAACCCGCCGACGGCCGGAACGGCCGAGAGCAACCCCTTGTCGGCGCAGCGCGACGCGACCTCGCCGATGTCGTGGGCCGCGACATCCTCGCCCGAGCAGAAGAGCACCATCAGTGCGCCGCCGTGGAGCACGTCCGGGTCGTCGCGCAGCTTCTTGAGATCATCACCGATGCCGCGCACCAGCGGTGCGCCGTACGCGAACGGCCCGGGCACACCGTCGACGTAGGTGAACTGGCCAGCGGTCTTGATCTCCAGCCAGAACACCTCATCGACCCCTGCCGCGGTCGCGTCGTGGCGCGGGGCTTCGGCCAATGCGTGGCGTTCAAAGAGCGTGCCGCTCACCTTCGCTCGGACAGCCTCGTGCCTCTTCGCCTCGGTCAGCCGATCAGCCAGGCGCAGCCCGGCGCGCGGTGTGACGACCAGGTCACACCGGTTGCGCTCATTTTCGTCGGGCAGTGCCCCCGGCTTGCGCCGCCCCTTCTTGGCGACCCACTCGAGCGGGTACGGCTGCTCGCGGAGCGCCCCGAACCCCTCGGCGCGGAGCGCATCGGCGATCAGCGGGTGGAGCTGCGCTTCGGAGAGACTCTCAATGCCGAAGGGGGACTGTTCGACCGAGCGTGACCGCTCGGCCGCGGCGAGCCCTTTGCAGGCAGCTTCCACGATGGCGCGGGTGTCCCACACAGCCAACAATACGAGCCCTGTGTGGAAGCACAGGGACGGCGACGGAGAAGTGCCCGGTTGATGCAAAGCCGTTGAGCGGACGCCTCTGGTTGATCGTCCCTGTGCTGCCGAACAGGGCTCGTGGCCGAGATCAGTGCCCCAGGTACGCCTTCTTGATCGCGTCGCTCTTGGCCAGCTCCGAGGCCGGCCCGGCCGTGGCGACCGAGCCGGTCTCCAGCACCACCGCGTCGTGGGCCACCTGCAGGGCCATGTGGGCGTTCTGCTC
The DNA here is from genome assembly GCA_030680655.1 of Phycisphaerales bacterium. Lineage (GTDB taxonomy): Bacteria > Planctomycetota > Phycisphaerae > Phycisphaerales > UBA1924 > JAJTGZ01. The sequence goes on along the minus strand of JAUXUZ010000567.1, from coordinate 2,304 downwards.
CACCAGCAGGATGCTCACCCCCTGCTGGTTGATCTCGCGGATGATCTTGAAAATCGTCTGAACCAACTGCGGGGCGAGGCCCAGCGAGGGTTCGTCGAGCAGCAGCAACTTGGGCCGGGCGAGCAGCGCCCGTCCGATCGCCAGCATCTGCTGCTCGCCGCCGCTGAGGGTTCCGCCGGGCTGCTTCAGCCGCTCCTTCATCCGCGGGAAGAGCTCGAAGACGCGCTTCTTGTCCTTGGCGATCTCGCCGTGGTCGCTGCGGGTGAACGCGCCGAGGTTCAGGTTCTCGTCGACGGTCATGTTCGCGAAGATGCCGCGCCCTTCCGGGCAGTGGCTCAGCCCCCGCCGCACGAGCAGGTCGGGGCGCATCCCCAGCACCTCTTCGCCATCGTACTTCACGCTCCCCGACCCCTTGACCATGCCGCTGATCGCACGCAGCGTCGTCGTCTTGCCGGCGCCGTTGCCGCCGATGAGCGTCAGGATCGTGCCGCGCCGCACCGTGAGCGAGACGTTGTTGATCGCCCTGATCGCGCCGTAGCTGACCGAGAGGTCGCGGACTTCCAGGATGTTGTCAGAAGCAGGCATATTCACCACAGAGACACAGAGGACACAGAGAAGAAGAGACAGAAACTCGAAGGCGGGAAGAAGAGCTCAAGGGACTCGAAGACCAGACTGTTCGCTTCTCCTGGAGTGCTCTGAGTTCCTCTTTTCTCCTGCAGTTGGGTCGTCCTTGTGACCTCTGCGTCTCTGTGGTTAACTTCTTCAGGGGGGAGTCGGTTCGCCAAGGTACGCCTCGCAGACTTTCGGGTTGTCCTGAATCTCCTTCGGCGTGCCGAAGGCGATCGGGCAGCCGTGGTCCAGCACCGTGATCTTCTCGCAGATCTCCATCACCAGCCCCATGTCGTGCTCGATGAGCAGGATCGCCAGCCCGAACCGGTCGCGGATCTCCCGGATCGAGTTCGCAAGGCTCTTCTTCTCGCTGGGGTTCATCCCCGCCGCAGGCTCGTCGAGCAGCAGCACTTTCGGCTCCGTCGCGAGCGCGCGGCAGATCTCCAGCCGCCGCTGGTCGCCGTAGGGCAGGTTCTTGGCCTGCTCGTCGGCGAGCCGGTCGAGCCCGAACACCGACAGAAGCTCGATGGCGCGAGCCTTGATGGCCCGCTCCTGACCGACGAAGCGGCGTGTCCGCACCAGCGTCCCCGCCAGCGAGTGGCGCGTGCGGCAGTGGCACGCGACGCGCACGTTGTCCAGCACGCTCATCTCGCCGAAGAGCCGGATGTTCTGGAACGTCCGCGAGAGCCCCGCCGCCGCGATCTGGTGCGGCTTCATCCCGTCAACGCACTTGCCGGCGACGAGGATCGTCCCAGTCTGGGACGGATAGACGCCGGTGATCAGGTTGAACGCCGTGGTCTTGCCAGCGCCGTTGGGGCCGATCATGCCGTAGAGCGCACCGGCGGGGATCTGCAGCGTGAGGTTGTCGCACGCCTTGAGCCCGCCGAACGCGATGCCGATGCCGCTGGCGTTGAGGAGGTAGTCGCTCATGCGTCCCCCTTCGCCGGCGCGCCGGTCTTGTCCGGCGCGTGCTTCTTCACCGGCGCGTCCGGGTCGCTCGTGGGCCGGAAGAAGTCCCAGACTTCCTTGACGCCGAAGAGCCCGTTTGGCCGCAGGATCATCACGAGGATGAGGATCAGCGCATAGAAGACCATCCGGTAGTCCGAGAGGTTGATCCCAAGCCAACCGGCAATCAGCCGGGCACCCTCCAGCGCTAGCGTGATGACAACGCCCGTGACCACGCCCTTGATCACCGCCTTGCGGACATTCGCCGGCGAGCCCCCGCCGCCGCCGAGGCGGTACTTGCCGCGCACGGCGGTAAACGCGGCGACCAGCGCGGTCACAACGAGCCCGTACACCAGCACGGTCGAGGGGTCCTTGAGCCACTCGCTCAGCACCGTGACGAGAATGGCGGCCAGCGCAGCGCCGCTGATCGATCCCAGCCCGCCCAGCACCACCATGATCAGGATGTCAAACGAGAGCTGGAAGTTCATCTCGCCGGGGATGAGCGAGTTGCCGCTCTGGTGCGCAAACACACCCCCGGCGACGCCCGCCAGCCCGCTGGAGATCACAAACGCCCGCACCTTCAGGCTCGTGACGTTGATGCCCATCGCCTGAGCGGCGATCTCGTCCTCGCGGATTGATAGGAACGCCCGCCCGGTTGCCGAGGCCTTCAGGCGGTAGCACACCAGCAGCGTCAGGCCGCACAGCAGCGTCGTCCAGAACAGGTTGTTGTACCACGGCACCCCGCCGAAG
>JAUXUZ010000563.1 GCA_030680655.1 Phycisphaerales bacterium | reverse complement strand
GCTCGCTCGCACCCGTCATCGCCATGGCCTTCTTCGCGGCCCAGTTCCTCGCCTACTTCCAGTACTCCAACCTCGACAAGCTCATGGCCTTCGGCGGCGGCAAGCTCCTCGTGCGCCTCGACCTCCCCACGCCCGTCCTGCTGGTCGTCTTCATCCTCACGATCATCCTCGCCGACTTTGCCATGAGCAGCATGACCGCCAAGTTCGCGGTCCTCGCCCCCATCATCATCCCCATGTTCATGATGACCGGCGTCAGCCCCGACCTCACCACCGCCGGCTACCGCATCGGTGACAGCGTCGTCAACATCATCACCCCCCTCAACACCTACATGCCCATCGTGCTTCTGGTGATCCAGAAGTACCGCAAAGGCGCAGGCGTAGGCAGCCTCATCTCGTTGATGATCCCCTACTCGCTCGTCTTTGGCATCGTCTGGATCGCCTTCCTGCTCCTGTGGTACTTCGCCGGCCTCAACCTCGGGCCGGATGCGGGCCTCTACTACACGCCGCCGGCGGCCTTCTGACCCTTCCGCGATCGAGAATTACGCCCCCTGCCGGGTATACTTCGCCCGTCTCCGTCACGGCCGCATAGCTCAGTTGGCTAGAGCACAGTCCTCACACGACTGGGGTCACAGGTTCGAGTCCTGTTGCGGCCATTTCCCTCGCAAGCCCGTCCGGAACCGCCGGACGGGCTTGTGCGTTTGATACAGATACAGTTCATCGGCAGCCCCCACCGCGCGACAGCGCACCCGGAAACCCTCCCATGGCCCGCACCGCTTCACTCATGCCTGAACTGGGGATGCGTGCGCCCGACTTCGCACTGCCAGACTCCGTCTCGGGGCGCACGGTCCACTCCTCAGACTTCGCCGGCGCACCGGGCCTGCTGGTGATGTTCATCTGCAACCACTGCCCGTTCGTCAAGCACGTCCGCGATCAGCTCGCGGCCATCGGGCGCGACTACCAGCCCCGCGGCATCGCAGTCGTCGCGATCAGCAGCAACGACGTGCAGACCCACCCCGATGATTCGCCCGAGAGGATGAAGCTCGAAGCCCGCGAGGCCGGGTACACGTTCCCCTACCTCTTCGACCAGACGCAGGCCGTCGCGAAAGCCTTCAAGGCCGCCTGCACCCCGGACTTCTTCCTCTTCGACCGCAACCGCCACCTCTTCTACCGCGGGCAGCTCGACGCCAGCCGGCCCAGCAAGTACCTCGACAACCGCGTGGTCCGCTCCGACGGAAGCGACCTCCGCGCCGCCATCGAGGCGCTCCTGGCCGGCGAGCCCGCGCCACAGCCTCAGCTGCCAAGCATCGGCTGCAACATCAAGTGGTCGCCCGGCAACGAGCCCGCCTGAACCCCGCCCTACCGCCGCGTGAGCCCGGCGCAGGGCAACACTCCAAAGCGCGTTCTCAATGACACCCCGCCGCCCGCCCACAGCCAAGGCCCGCAGACGCTACCCGCTCCACGCGGTCTTCCTCATCTACTGCCTCGTCTCGCTGTTGGTCGCCGTCGGCGCGTTCAACGCCAACAACAACATGCTCTTCTGGCTCTTCGGGCTGTCGATGGGCATGCTGCTGGTGTCGGGCGTCGTCAGCGGCACGATGATGATGTCGGTCACCGTCCACCGAGACACCATCGAGCAGACGTGCGTTGGACAACCCCTGCGCGTCCGCTACACCATCACCAACCGTTCGCGCTGGCTCCCCGTGATCGGCCTGTCGATCTCCGAGCGCGTCGCGGTACCCCCGCACGCAGATCCGCTCCCCGCCGAGCACCCCGCAACCCTCGCCTTCCCGCCGACTGGGAGCATCCCGCACGTTCCGGCCAGGACGACGATCGTTGTCGAGACCCTCTCCATGCCAACCGGCAGAGGCCGCCTGCGCCTGGCCGGCTTTGACGTGCGCACGTCCTTCCCCTTCGGCATCATCCGAAAGAGCCTCTGGTATCCAGAGCCGGCGACAGCGATCGTGCACCCCGCCGCTTCGTCAATACCCGAAGAGCTCTTCGCCCTGTCAAAGGGCACGACCGGCTCCGGCCCCGCGGCCACGCGGCCCGGCAGGCTCGGCGACGAGCCGGTCGGCCTCCGCGAGTACCGGCCCGGTGACCCGCCCAAGCTCGTCTCATGGCGCGGTTCAGCCCGCAGGCCCGGCGGTGACCTG
>JAUXUZ010000559.1 GCA_030680655.1 Phycisphaerales bacterium | reverse complement strand
GGCTCAACGCCGCCGACGCCGACGCAGAGCGGTTCCTCAAGGTCTTCACGCTCCTGCCCGTTGACGAGATCTCTGCCGCGATGGCCGAGCAGGCCGCCAACCCCGGCGCCCGCGTGGCTCAGCGCACGCTGGCGCGCCAGGCCACCGATCTGCTCCACGGCAAGGTGGAGCGCGACAAAGCAGAAGCCGCCGCCGCCGCGCTCTTCAGCGGCGAACTCGCGGCCCTGGACGAGGCGACACTGGCCGAGGTCTTCGCGGCCGTCCCCAGCAGCGCCCACACCAAAGCCTCCCTCGGCGGTGAAGGTGTCGCCATCCTTGATCTGCTCGCCGAGTCAAACGTCTGCAAGAGCAAGTCCGAGGCTCGCCAGGCACTCACCGACGGCTCGATCAGCGTCAACGGCAAGAAAGCCGCCCCCGATGCCCGGCTCACCACCGCCGACCTGCTGCACGGAAAGACCATCGCCCTCCGCCGCGGCAAAAAGAACTGGCACATCACCAAGTGGGAGTGATTCCTTCTCCCGGCTTTGCAGGGAGAAGGTGGCGAGGCCTTGCGAGCCGGATGAGGGTGCCTTTGTTTGTTGATCGCGACTGAAATACCGGCAACTGACCGCCGCCGCCGCACCCTCACCGATCTTCAACCTCAAACCGGTACCACGTCTTCAGCGATGCCCCGGGTGCCAGCACCGTCACGCCGCTCTCTCTCGCCGGCATATTGAACCCGTCGGCGCAGATAGTCATCGGCTCAACCGCGAAGTACGGCTCAGGCTGCCCCCGCGCGTTCGTCGGTGCAAAGAACACCATGTGCGAGTGGTTCTCCGACGAGGTCATCGTTAGCCGCGTCCGCGCCCACTCGATCACGCACACGTTCTGGTAGCCGCTGTAGCAATCCATGAACAAATGGTGCGGGACCCTGCGTGGCGAGCACAGCCAACGGCAGCGTGCATCCCGCCGCGCCGGACCGATCGGCATGCACCGCTCAGTCGGGTAGCGCGCGCCCACCGGCGCGATGACGCGGGCCACGGCGGCTTCCCCTCCCTGGCGACGCGGGAAGTAGGGGTGCAGGCCGACCCCGCACGGGAACGGCTCCTCGCCGGCGTTGGTCAGCGTGACCTCCTGCGTGATCGAGGCCTCGCCGATCTCAAAGCGCGTTTCGAGCGCAAACGGCCAGGGGAAGTTCACGCCGTTGGGCGAGGGGGAACGCGAGTCAAACCGCAGGCGAGCCGAAACCGGTGAGCGGTCGAGCACCTCGAACGCACGCCTGCGGACGTCGCCGTGCATCGCCGTGCCGTCACGCGGGTCCGGACGCAGGGCGATCCGGCGACCGTTCCAAGGGAAGACCGCGTCGCGCACGCGGTTGCACCACGGCGCCATGATGAAGCTCGCCTGATTGACGGTCGGATCCTCCCCGTGCACCGCGCGGGCGATCAGCGGCAGCCACGCGCCGTCGCGCTGCCAATGGGCGTCAACGATCCCTCCCCCCTTGCGGTGGTCAACCCTGAGCCTGAGCCGGTCGAGTTCCAGCACCATCGGTACGGCCGTTTCGCTCGTGGCTTGGGCGGGTGTCATGCCGCAGGAGAATAGCGGAAGCCCGGCCCGGTGTTCTCGGACGGTTAACCCGCACGACCCGCGAGTTTTCACTCCGCAGCCCTGACCGCCTATCGAGCGCTCGGCCGGGGGGCTCGATAGACGAGCCGGGCCACCACGCGCCAGCACCGATTCAAGCGAAGACACGGACCGTCACCATGAGCAGCGATCCCACGGATCAGAACGTTCCGCATTCAGCAAACGCCCAGGAGGCGCTCGACGCCGAGGCGGCGCGTTTCCTCGCGTCGCTGCAGCAACGCCTGTCCCAGGTACAGAGCACAACCACCGAGCTCAAGGGCCGCGAGGCCGCGCTCGCCGAGCAGGCGCGTGCTCTCGACGTGCGCCGGGCAGAGATCGAGCAGAGCGAGCGGGTGATCGGGTCAACGCAGAACCAGTTGGCCGCACGCGCCGCCAACCTCGACGACCGCGAGGCCGCCGTGGCGCGCGCCGCCGCCCAGACGCAGGAACTACGGACCCAGATCGAGCGGGCCGAGGCAGAGTCGGCCGCTGAGCGGGCACGCCTGATCGAAGAGGCGCGTGACGCCCAGCAGCGCATCGAAACGGGGGCCCAGGCAAAGGCGCAGGAGATCGTCTCCGCCGCGGAGTCGCTGCGTGCATCCATCGAGCACGAGCGGGCCGAAGCAGAGAAGCTCGTACTCGAGGCGCAGGCTCGACTCGACACGGCCTGCGCACAAGAACGCACGCTCGACGAGCAGGAGAAGAGCCTCGCCCGCGAGGCCGCTGCCTGCGCGGCCCGCCTGAACCAGGCCGAGGAGGCATCCGCCGCCCTCGCAGCCCGTGAAGAACGCCTCCGCCACGGCGAACGCGTCCTCGCCGATCGTGAGAAGGCGACCACGGCGATCGCCGAGTTGGCCGCCCGCCGGGCCGCCGAGCACACCGCGGCGGTCGCCGCCATCGAGCAACGCTCCGAGCAAGTCCAGCGGGCCGAGCTCGCCGTTCGTGCCGCCGGTGAGGAATCACAGGCCCGCCGTCAGGCGGAGGCGCAGTCGAAGGGTGAACTCGACCGACGCGAAACGGCGATCCTCAGCCGCGAGCAGCAGCTGCGCGCGGCCCAGGATGAGCTTGAACGACGCCGCGTCTTCGTCAGCCAGTGCGAGGCACAGGCCAGCCAGCTCGAGGCGACGAGCCGGCACCTCCGCGAGCAGGCCGAGCAGGTCAAGTCAGCATCGGAGCGCCAGGCTGCGCAGTGGCAGGACCGAGCAACCGAGGCCCAGTTCCAGGCCGAGAGCGCGCTCCAGCAGGTCCAGAAGCTGCAGGAGCAGCTCACCGCGGCACAGTCGCGGGCGTCCGCTCTTGAAGAAGAGATGGACCAGGTGAAGGTGCTGGGGATCAACATCTCTCCCGAGGCCCAGGGGCGGGTCGAGGGGTTGACCAGGCGGGCCGAGGCCGCCGAGCAGCGCGCCGCGACGCTCCAGGAGATCATCGACCAGAACAGCGACGAGGTGGCGAAGGCGGAGGCACGCTACGACACCCTCGCCCGTCAGCTCGACGAGGCTCAGCAGGCCATGGCGTTCACCGCCGACAGCCACGCGGGTCAGCTCGCGGCCCTCCAGGCCCGAGCGGATGAGCACGCCGCGTTGCTCGCGGCGTCGCAGGCCGCCGCCCAGCAGGCCATGGCGGACGCCGAGCACGCAGCGCTCGAGCTCGCCGATCAGGCCGCTCGAACGGCGCAAGCTACAGAGCGCGCCGAGTCGCTCGTTGGCCGCGTCACCGCCGCCGAGCAGGCCGCAAGCGAGGCCGACGCCCGCGCCGAGCAGCTCAAGGCGAGCGCAGCGGCCCAGCCGCAAGCGTCGCACGAGAGCCGGCAACGCACCGATGAGCTTGAAGCCAAGCTGGCGAAGTCCGGCGTCCTGATCGCCGAGCTGCAGGCCAAGGTCTCCGTCGCGCAGGCCGAAGCATCCGCCGGCGCCGGCGAGGGGTTCCCAGCCGACCAGCGCCGCCGCCTCGAGGCCGAGCTGGCGCAGCGTGAGGAAGCGCTGAGCGTTCTGGCCAACCGCCTGCTCAACAGCGAGGAGCGAGCGGTCGCTATGCAGTCTCAGCTCGACCGCCTCAGCGACGAACTCACCGCCTGGGAGGAACGGGCCGTCGATTCGGCGTTCAACCGGACCGATTCGAACGGGGCCGTGCACCACCCGACGGCCGAAGTGGCCGCAAGCGATACCCGTCGCCGTCGCCTCCGCCGCGTGCGTGACCTGCTGGGTCAGGAGCACCGCAAGGTGCTGCTCGCCAAGGAAGCCCTGGGCCGGCACAAGGCCGAGGCGGACGCCGTACTCCAGCAACGGGCCCGGCTGAGCCAGATCGCCCAGTCTCTGCAGGTCGCTGAGGCCGAGGCGAACAAGACGCGTGCGAAGTCGGCCGCCGGCTCGATCATCGTGGCCGCGATGATGACGCTGGTGACGGTGAGCGGTCTCAGCTACCTCGCCGCGGGCGTCCTGTGGCCGTCAACCTACGCCGCCCGGGCAACCCTCGCCGCCGAGAGCGACGGGCGCAGCCCAACCGAACAGCAGAACCGGATCTGGGTTTCTGCGCACGAACGCCTCGCGACCGACCTGCAGGTCTACACGCTCGCGGCCGAGAAGTTCCAGCAGCGCGGCATGCGAGAGCTCTCGACCCCCGCCGCCGTGCAGGACCGCTTCGGCAACGCGCTCGCCCTGCTCACCGATGTGCCCGGACAGGTGACACTCGAGCTCCGCGGCGTGGGCCGCGAAGGGACCGCCCGCGAACTCGAGACGTTCGCCGGGGCCGTCAGCGCGATCGCCAACTCGCGTCGCCAGATGCGTCAAGACGGGCTGGGAACCGCCGTCGTCAAACAGGCTGAGGCGGGGAGCGAAGCGCTCGACACCAAACGCCAGACGGCGATGAGCGTGGCGCTGGTGACGGGCCTGTTGGCCTCGGCCGCCGTCGGGTTTGGCATCTACGCCGTCTTCACGCGGTCGCACAGGCCCAAGCCCGGCGCCGACCCGCTCGACGGGTTCGGCAATCAGCCCCTCGCCCGCCTTGCGCCAAACCACATCAACAGCGCAGCGGCCTGATCGAGGCGGCAAGCCCGAAGAGCGAAAAGCCCGGGGCGGGCCCCAGGCTCGGCAGCGTGCCGCGATGATCGACGTTGGCTAGAGGTTGTTGCTCTTGAGCACGGCCTGCCGTTCACCGGCGACCTTGAGCGCGAAGCTCTCGCCCGGGTTGACCTTCAGGTTCGCAAACTGATTCACCACGCGGCTCGACTGAGAGTCGATCCGCGCGACCGTCCGCACCACAGCGCCCGACGAATCCAGCAGCGCAAGCGTGTACCCGCCCTCGACTTGCGGCAGGTCCTTGGCGAAGAACTGTCCGCTCGACGAGTCGGCGTCGAGCAGCAGCAGGGCCGAGCCGCGGGCGTCCGCCGTCGCGGGCGAGAACTGCACGAACTGGGTCTTCTCGCTCGTGAGCATGTGCTCGAACTTCGGGCCGAAGTCTTCAAGCCACTTGTCGGCCAGCGCGTTGCTCTGCAGCGTGCTGTTGACGCTCTGGAAGTCGCCGTAGAGCTTGACCGTGACGACGCCAAACAGCAGCGCCGCGGCCATGCTGCCGATCGCAACGGCACGCCAGTAGGGCGCGACCGCCGAGGGGCGGGCGATCGACGGTACGAGCCGCCCGGCCACGCGGGGCTGACGATTCTCGCTCCCGACCGCGGCCGCGACCGCGGCAAGCACGCGGTCGCGCAGCGACGCCGGCGGCTGCACGTCCGGCAGCCACGCGTCGATCTGCGTCGCGCGCTCCTGCCCGTCGCGCACCAGCTGCTGGATGGAGGCCGGCGCGCCCGCGAAGCTGCGCTCAAACGCCTGGCGTTCGGCCTCGTCGAGCAGCCCCATCGCGTCGAGCTGGGCC
>JAUXUZ010000557.1 GCA_030680655.1 Phycisphaerales bacterium | reverse complement strand
GCTCGCTGTCGTTCTACGCCACCGGTGAGCCGGGCAAGAACTGGGAAGACCTCTGCCGCGGGCCGCACATCCCGAGCACGGGGCGGATCGGGGCGTTCAAGGTAATGTCCCTGGCGTCGTCGTACTGGCACGGCGACGAGAACAGCGACCGCCTCACCCGCGTGTACGGCACCGCCTTCGCCACCCAGGCCGAGCTCGACGAGTTCCTCAAGCAGAAGGAAGAGGCCTCGGCGCGCGACCACCGTGTGATCGGCGCGAAGCTACGGCTGTTCCACATCGACGAGACCGTCGGGCAGGGGCTCATCCTCTGGACCCCCAACGGCTCGATCGTCCGCAAGGAACTCCAGAACTTCATCGGCGCCGAATTGAAGAAGCAGGGGTACACCGAGGTCTTCACCCCGCACATCGGCAGCCTCGAGCTCTACAAGACCTCCGGCCACTTCCCTTATTACAAAGACTCGCAGTTCGCCCCGATCATCGAGCGGAACGCGCTGGAGGAGCTCAGCAAGTCGGGCTGCTCGTGCGCTGAGGTGATGCACCGCGTCGAGGGCGTCTCTGCGCGCCTCGCGGCCGGCATCAACGAGCGCACCGGCAAAGAGACCATCACCAAGGACCGCGTGCTGCCCGACAACCAGCTGGTCGAGGGGTTCATGCTCAGGCCGATGAACTGCCCCCACCACGCGAAGATCTTCGCGTCGGCCCCCCACTCCTACCGCGACATGCCCGTCCGGCTCGCTGAGTTCGGCACCGTCTACCGCTGGGAGCAGTCGGGCGAGCTCAACGGCATGACCCGCGTCCGCGGCTTTACCCAGGACGATGCGCACCTCTTCTGCACCGAGGACCAGATCCCCGCTGAGATCCAGGGGTGCCTCAGCCTCGTCAAAATCATCTTCAACGTGCTGGGGATGAAGGACTACCGCGTCCGCGTCGGCCTGCGCGACGCCAGCGCCGACAAGTACACCGGCACCAAGGAGAGCTGGGACAAGGCCGAGGCCGCGTGCATCGACGCCGCGAAGTCGCTCGGCGTTCCGTTCACCCAGGAGCCGGGCGAGGCCGCGTTCTACGGCCCGAAGATCGACTTTGTCGTCAAGGATGTCATCGGCCGTGAGTGGCAGCTCGGCACCGTGCAGGTCGATTACAACATGGCCGTGCGCTTCGACCTTTCGTACGTCGGGTCCGACAACGCGCACCACCGCCCCGTCGTCATCCACCGCGCGCCGTTCGGCTCGATGGAGCGGTTCTGCGGCGTGCTCATCGAGCACTTCGCCGGCGCGTTCCCTACGTGGCTCAGCCCCGAGCAGGTGCGCGTCCTGCCCATCAGCGAGAAGACCAACGACTATGCCCGCACGGTCGAGGCCGCGCTGAAGGCCGCGGGCGTGCGCGTATCGGTTGACGACGGCAACGATCGCGTGCAGAGCAAGATCAAGGGTGCGGCGGAGCTCAAGATCCCGTACATGCTGGTGGTCGGCCCGCGCGACGCGGAGCAGAACGCCGTCTCGGTCCGCGTACGCGGCATGGAGAAGGATGCCGGCAGCATGCCGCTGGCGGCGTTTGTCGACGGCATCAAGGCCGAGATCTCCAAGCGCAGTGCATCGCTCAGCGTCGCGCCGGCTTGACGATGACGGACGAGCAGCAGAGGCGGGCACATCCCAGCGTGGGGCAGCCCGAGTTGCCCCACGCAACGCGGGGCTCGATGCCGGGCTGAGGAGCCGGATTGAGGTTGGGCTTCCCCCGCTGGCCAGCCAGCACCCAGTGGCCGCTGTGTGCCCCATCCCGACCTTCTGCCCCATAAGACCGCAATGGCCCCCGAGGACCCGCGTGAACGCTGGACGAGTGACCGGTGAAGGGGGCCACCTGCGAGTGTCCTTGCTCGGCACAAGCGGTTCGGCTGCCTTCGCGAGACCGTGCTGGAGCAACCGAGGAAGCGCCGCAGGCCGCCCAGTCCCGGCGGCAGCGGCTCGCCGCTTGCCATGTCCTGAATGCTGTCGGGGCATCAAGCCGTCCCGGCCGCCCAACCGATAACCACCTCGATGCCCCCCCTGAGACAGTACTTTCCCTTTGACCGCTGGACGGTGTTAGTCCTCACCGGCTCGATGCTGCTCCTCCTGATCATCGGGGCTCTGGACTCCATTACCGAATGGACAATGCTCCTGCTCTACCTCGGGCCGCTGATGTGCGTTGCGTGGCTCGCACGCGGCTTCTGGTGGGTCGTCGTGGCGGTGCTGACGGGTGTGCTCTGGTACAACATCCGCAGCTACGCGCCGCCGCCGGACGCCTTCGTCAACGGCGTGCGTGAGAGCGTCGGCGCTGCGGTCTGGAACGCGCTGGCGAGGATCGGCGTCCTGCTGGTGGTCGGCCTGCTCTGCACCAGGCTCCGGGCACTCTCCCGCTCCCCCGATTCCCTCGCATCCTCGCACGACAACACCGGCATGCTGTCGGCGGCCGGGCTGCGCGAGACGCTCGAGCGCGGCTTCATCAAGGAACAGTGCGGGGCCGGTCCGGTCGCGATCCTGATGCTCGACGTCGAGCGCAAGATCACGGCGTTTGGTGGGCAGAGCTCCGAGCACGCCGCGCTCGCCGGCGCGGTCATCGGCAAGTTGCTCCTGAGTCACGCCCGCGCCGCCGACTTGTGCGTTCGCCCTTCACCGAACCACTTCTTGGTCATCATGTTTGACACCAGCGAGTCGGCGGCGGCGACGCTGAACGCGGCCGTGCAGGATGCGCTTCCTCAGATCGTCCGTTCGCTCGACGATACGGTGAGCGTCTGTTCGCTGTTGCTGTACTCACGCGATCCGGTCAAAGACCTGAGCGCGATGCGGTCCCACGGCGAGAACCGGCTGGTGATCCTCAAGGTGATGGGGCAAGGGCGCAGCTTCAGTGAACTCTGGCCGCCCAAGGCCTGACCTCCGCCGAGCCGTCGCTTACAGCTGCGTCAGGAACCGTGCATCGTTTGCGTAGAGCATGCGGATGTCGGGGATGCCGTACTTGCCCATCGCGAGCCGCTCGATGCCGAAGCCGAACGCGAACCCCGACCACTCGCCCGTGTCTACACCGCACATGCTCAGCACGCGCGGGTGAACCAGGCCGCACCCCCCCACCTCCATCCATCGGACGGGCTGATCGGGGCGCAGCCTGATCTTGAGGTCAAGCTCAGCGCTCGGCTCGGTGAACGGGAAGAACGTCGGCCGCAGGCGGACCTCGGCCTCTGGCCCGAAGTAGGCGCGTGCGAAGTGCAGCAGCGTGCTCTTGAGCTCCACCATCGTCACTCCACGGTCGAGGTAGAGCCCCTCGATCTGGTGGAACATGAACGAGTGCGTCGCGTCAACCGTGTCGGGCCGGTAAACGCGGCCGGGCGCGATCACCTTGATCGGGCTCGTGAGCCGCCCGCCGCCGGCGGCGACCGCCTGCTCCATCACGCGCACCTGCACGGTGCTGGTCTGGCTGCGCATCATGCGTGGGCGGGCAGAGGTCGAGGGATCGTCAACATAAAAGTTGTCGATCGGGTCGCGGGCCGGATGGCCCTGCGGGATATTGAGCTTGATGAAGTTGTGCTCGTCGTCTTCGAGCTCGGGTCCCTCGGCAACGCTGAAGCCCATCCGCGCGAAGACGTCAACGAGCTCGTCGCGGACGCGCGAGAGGATGTGCGAACGCCCTACGCCGGTGCTGCTGTGGATGCCCGGTTCGGTCACGTCAAGCACCGGCCCTGCGCCCGATGGAGCACTCGCGGCGAACGCACCACGCCTGAGCGCGAAGGCCTCTTCGAGCTCCTTGCTGAGTGTGTTAACGCGTGCCCCGTAGGCTGGCCGCTCTGCCGCGGGGACGTCTTTCACAGCGGCGAGGAGCCCCTTGACCTTCCCCTTGCCGCCGAGAAAGGCCGACTTCCACGCGTCAAGTGCCTGCGCATCGTTGGCGCTGTGCAGGCCGGCGCGTGCCTCGGCGGCGAGTTGATCGATCCGATCGCTCATGCGCAACAGCGTAGCAAGTCCCGTGACTCTGCGCCGCGCTGCCCCCCGCGGTCGCCGGCAAAAACAAACCGACGCCGAGGAACACTCGGCGTCGGTCCGGTTGTTCGATCAAACGTCGCTTACTTGACCTGGGCAGCGCCCGCCTTGTCGGCGCAGCAGCCGCTGGCCTTCGCCTTGGCTTCGCCCGTGCACGTCGCGGCCTTCGCTTCGCCGCTGCAAGTGGCCGCGGCCTTCGCCTCGCCGCTGCAGGTGGCCCCGGCCTTTGCCTCGGCCGACTTGTCACCGCAGCACGCGGCCTTCTGCCCGTTGCTCTCAGCGACGGCGTTGCCATCGCTGGCGCAGCCGCCGAGGAACGAGAAAGCGGCAAGCAGAGCGGCCGCACCGATAAGAGTCGTCTTCTTCAAGTGAATCTCCAAGTTAGAGTGGTTGAGTGATTCCATGCACCGTACTGAGAACGGTAGATTGTTGTTCGGTCGGCGGCTCAGGGCAACTGCGGTTTCTGCCTTCAGCACGCGGTACCCCGCCCCCACCCGCCCGCCCCCCATT
>JAUXUZ010000551.1 GCA_030680655.1 Phycisphaerales bacterium | reverse complement strand
TCGGCGGGGGCGGCCTTGTCTGCTTCTGTCGCCTTGCCCGCGAGGCTGCGGAAGTAGGCCAGCGTGCCCTGGATCTCGAGGTCGCTGAGCACACCCTTGAACGGCGTCATCTTGTTCTCGAAGCCGTCGTGGATCTTCGCGGCCGGGTAGTTGATCGACTCAAGGATGTAGCTCTCATCCATGAGCACGGTGCCGCCGCCCTTGATCGGGACCTGCGTGCCGAACGCGTTCTTCCAGGTGGGGCCGGTGTTGGTGTCGCCGTTGACACTGTGGCACTGAGAACAGACCCGCGTGTGGACCATCTTGCCCACATCGATCAGCGGCTTGCCCTTGTAGATATCGCCCCAGTCGGCCATCACGCGGTCGTAGGTCTTCTGGTCAACGACGCGGATGAAGGCGGCCATCTCGGAGTGGAGCGTGCCGCAGTACTCGGCGCAGAAGACGTAGTGGTCGCTGCCGGGGATCGGCGGGATGATTCCGGCGACGCTGTCGGGGGTAATCTTGCCGACGGAGCGGTACTTCTGCTCGGGCGTCTGCGCGGCGCTCTGCGGGATAAACGTGAGGCTGGTGTAGCGGTTGGGGAACAGGTCCATCTTCAGGCGCATGTCGGGGATGTAGAACGAGTGCATCACGTCGGCGCTCTTGAGCAGGAACTTGACGGGCACTCCCTCGCGGACGATGAACATGGGCACGGCGATGTTGCCGCGCTCGCCGGTGAACATGCCGCCCTCGACCGCGTTGCGCTTGTCGTCCTGGTAGAGCTGGAACGGCGGCGTGGCGCCGTTGCCGTAGCGGATCTCCCAGCTCCACTTCTGGCCAGTCACGGTGATCGTCTCGGCGTTCGCCTTGGCGACCTGCGACTTCATGTACCCCTGGAAGCCCCAGAAGAACACGACGGTGAGGATCAGCAGCGGCACCACCACCCACGTGACCTCCAGGGCGGTGTTGTGGTTGGCCGTGCGCTGGGCCGGCACGCCGGGCCGGCGGCGGTACTTCATCACCCAGTAGAGCATGGGGATAACGACCACCAGGAAGAAGACGATGTTGATCCACGTGACCAGCAGGAAGAGGTTGTCTGTGCCCCAGGTATCGGTGCCGAGCTCGCTGTTGCTGGGCTTGAGGAACATCTCCCTCAGCCAGTTGCTGATCGGGTCGGAAAACTCCCACGCCAAAGTGCTCATCGCCTGGTTCATCGCGCTAGCTCCGCCGTCCCCGCCCCCGGTGACAACTTGTTGACCTCAGCCGCCGCGGCGCCGGCCGCCTGCTCGGCAAACTTCCGACGCCACTCGTGCACCAGCATCCGTACCAGCAGCCCCGCGACGGCGACCGCCGAGAGGAAGCCGCCGACTTGCATGATCCGCCACGCGGTGAACGTGTACGCCCCCGAGCGCGGATCGAAGTGGAAGCACCACAGCATGATCTTGTCGGTGGACGTTCCGATCTTCCCCTCGCCCGCCTCCACCAGCGCCAGGCGCAGCGTCTGCGCCGGCGTCTCGAGCCCGTAGAGGTAGCGCGTCACCACCCCGCTCGGTGAGGCGAGGAACACCGCCGACGGGTGGGCGTAATCGCTCGACGCCTGCACGTAGCGGTACTGGAAGCCGAACGCGTCGGCGAGCCTGCGGGTGTTCGCGGCGTCGGGGCTGGTCAGGAACGCCCAGCCGGCGGCGACGTCCTTCTCCGGCTTGCGGTCGTAGTTGATCATCCGCGCGGCCTTCTCGGTGGCGGCGGCGTCGGGCTTGTCGGACGGATCGATGCTCACCACCAGCACGTTGAAGTCGCGCCCGATAGTGAGCCCATCGATCGCGCGGAACGTCTTGCCGTACCGCTCCATCAGCTGGGGGCACGCGAGCGGGCAGCGGTAGTAGACGAACATCACCAGGACCGGCCGGCCCTGGTTGAACCAGTCGCCCAGCTTCACCGCGGCACCGGTGGAATCCACCAGCGGCACGTCGAGGGGCAGTTTCTCGCCGAGCTTCTCGTTGATGTCGAGCCCGGCAATCGGCGCCGGCTTCTCGTCGTAGCGCGTGGCGCCGCGGTCGGTCGGCGGCTGCTGGGCTGCGACGCCGGGCCTCGCGGCGAGCACGGCCACCACCAGCACGCACGCAACGAACAACGCACGCAGCGTTGCGCAGCGCGGCTGAACCTGGATGCTCTGTGGCTTGTTCACCGTTCTCACTAGAGGCTGCTTGGACGACTGAGGGACCCTTGTTACGGTCCTACAGGATTGATTCTGGTCTGACAGGATTATTGACGCTGAATTCGGTACATCCATCCATGCGGAAACCGTCTGGGGTTTTTACCTATCGCCGCTTCGCTTGCTGTAGGCCTCGATGACCTTGCGCTCGGCCGCTTCGATTGCGATAGAGACTTTGCCGGCCTCAGGATCGGTCCAGATTGGGCTCGCGTTGCTGGCGAGCCCGGTCAGGATGTTCGCTCGCTGGTCGAGCGCGGGCTTCTGGATCGCGGCACTGTCACCGATCGAACGCTCGGGGTATTCCTCGAACTGGATCTGGTCGTTGTTCTTGTAGGAGATGAAGTAGACGGCAACGACGACGATGCACGCCACCGTGAGCAGGTAGCCCACGAGGCTGACGATGAAGACCTTCATCCCGTCGAGCGATTCACCGTGCGCCTGCTGCGGGTGATCCTCAACCGTGTGGGAGTGCCACTGGTCGGGAAGCTCGTGCTCTTCTGGCGTGTGGGCTGTTGGGTGAGACATGGTTGGCATCCGTCGGTTGAGCGTTCGGGCGGGCCGCCGGTCGGCCCGCGGGGGGAGGCGGGGGTCACACGTAGTTCTTGTGGTTGAGGGCCTCGGCCAGACGGGGGTCTTTCAAGGCGACGAGCGGGCCGCTCTTGATCCGCCACACCACCAGGCCGAGCATGAGCAGCAGCGGGCCGAGGAGCCCGGTGATGTCAACCCAGGCGAAGGTGAAGTGCGACACGGCCACCGGGTCGGTCTCGCCACCGTGGCCGATCATCAGCACCGGGCGCACCTGCCAGAAGACGTCCACGCAACACATCGCGATCTGCCACAGGGCCAGGATGGCCAGCAGCGAGGGCGTCGTCTTGACCTTGCGGAACAGCAGGATGACAAACGGCACGATGAAGTGCCCGAACATCATGAGCTTGCCGACGTTCTCCCAACCGCCGTGGGCGCGGGCGACCATCCAGGCGGTCTCTTCGGGGATGTTGGCGTACCAGATCAGGAAGTACTGGCTGAATCCGATGTACGCCCAGAAGATCGTGAACGCCAGCAGCAGTTTGCCCAGGTCGTGGAAGTGCTCGGAGGTGACCAGCCCCTTCATCACGCCCACGCCGCGGAGCACGCAGAGGATCAAGATGACCAGCGCGGTGCCGCCGACCATGTTGCCGGCGAAGAAGTAGACGCCGAACATGGTGCTGAACCAGTGGTAGTCGAGCGACATGCTCAAGTCGAAGGCGGCGAAGGCGGTGGTGAGGCCGAACGCCAGCAGGCCCCAGGCGCTGTCGCGCTGCGCCAGGAGCGTGAGGCTCTTGTCGCCGGTTGCGTCCTGCCTGCGGCTGAGCGTGAACATGCGCCAGCCCAGGAGCGACCAGACGGCGACGTAGAGCGCGATGCGCCCCCAGAAGAACCAGGGGATGAAGTAACCGGCCTTGGCCTTGAACACGGCGTCGTTTGCGACGGCCTGGGTGTCCATCCAGTGCCACAGGTTGTGCCCGCTCAGCAGCAGTGGCAGGATGAGCACCACCGACAGCGGCAATAGGCTCGCGACGTTCTCCATCTGGCGGCGCATCGAGACGGTCCAGCCCGCCTGCGTTGCGCGCATGATGAGCACGAGGCCCAGGCACCCGAGCATGAGCCCGATGGTGACGATGACGCCGACGTGGTAGCTGAGCCACGCGTTCTTGACGTGCTCGTGGGCGTGCTCGCCGGTGCCGGCCATGAAGCCGTACGCGGCGGTTGCGCCCAGGCAGAGCAGGCCCAGCGCGATCAGGCCGATCATCAGCCCTCCGCCCCAGCCGGCGGGCGTGCGGGTGTTGGCCGACGAGAGATCGATCGGGCCGAAGTGGCTGTCGAACGTCTCCGCCCCGTGGGCGTGGTCCGCGGTGATCTGACTCATGGCTTCACCTCCGGCGTCGCGGGCGCTGCCGGCGCGGCCGGCGCTGCTGCGCCCCCGGCCTTCGCTGCTGCGGCGGCCTCGGCGGCGCGTTTCTGCTGCACCTTCTCGATCTCGGCGGCACGGGTCTTCTCGAGCGCTTCGCGCGCCGCGGGGGCGAGGTCGGCGGGCGAGCCGCTCTGCTGGGCCTGAATGGCCCGCACGTACGCGACGATCGCCCAGGCGTCCTGCTCGTTGACCGAGTAGCCGTACGAGGGCATGCGCATCGGCTGCTTGGGGTCATCCGCCGGCAGGCCGTTGCGGAT
>JAUXUZ010000544.1 GCA_030680655.1 Phycisphaerales bacterium | reverse complement strand
ACCTCGCGCTCGATCTCGTCAACCGGGTAGGCGCTGTGGGCACGCGGCGCGGCGGCCACGGGCAACGGCGCGGGCGGTGTCGGCGGCGCGGCGGCGAACTGGTCGAGCCGGCGCTGCAGCGCATCGAGGCGGTTGCGGAGTTCGTGGATCGCCGGCTCCGGTGCCGGAGCCGCCGCCGGCGCCGCGGCGGGTTCAGGCCGGTCGGCGTGTGCACGGAGGTCCGCGACGGTGCCCGCCAGCTCGCCGAGCCGATCACGCAGCACGCTCTGCTCGCGCTCCCGGTCGGCCCGCTCGGAACGGTCGCTGCGCAGGTCGGTGCGGAGCGAGGCGACCTCGCGGGAGAGTTGCTCCTGTCCGCTGGCGATGCGCTCGGACTTGGCGTTGAGCGCGCCCACCGACTGACGGACGCCCGACATCTGCGGCCAGGCGTTGTCGAGCATGAGCCCGAACGCTAGAAGGAGCATCGTGAAGCCGGCGGCACCGCCCAGAGCGAGCCGCGCGGTCCAATCCGCATCGGGCCTGTTCGCCGGGGACAACTGGATTCGCCGACCGGGCGTCGTCTGCATGCTCTTCTCCTTTCGGGGCCCTCACGAACGTGTTCGCGCGGACACTGATGAGAAGCTACACGACGGGTGCCGGGCCGCAAGGCGGGCGGCGATTCAGCGGGCGCACAGGCGGCGCCGCTTGCCGGGTGTGACAACCACGCACCGGTTATGGGGCGCAGCGCAACCAGAGCGGAACGCCCCGCCAGATCGGGGCAAGAAAAAAGCCCCGGTCCGGCCGGGGCTTTGGTCGAAAACGGACTGGCCAGCCCTTGGGCTCAGGCGACCTGCAGAACGCTCATGATTTCCTTGACGATGTCCGCGGCGGTGAGGCCGCACATCGAGAGGACCTCCTCGGGCGTCTTGGCGCTCTTGGGGATGCGCTTGACGTACATCTGGCGGAGGGTGAACGCGTCGCCCGAGGCGGTGAGCGCATCGGCGACGCACGAGCCCAGGCCGCCGCCGTAGTTGTCCTCGATCGTGATGATCATGCCGTTGTTGGCGTTGGCGATGTCCAGGAGCTTGTCGGTATCGAACGGCAGCGAGTAGAGGTCGACCAGCGTCGCCGAGATGCCTGCCTTGTCGAGCAGGTCGAGTGCCTTGTTGGCCTCGTGCACCATGGCGCCGGCGGCGCAGATGAGGATGTCGCGGCCCTCGGAGAGGACCTCGAAGCCGCCGAGGTTGAAGAGGGTGGAGTCTGAGTAGAGGAACTCGGTCTCGTTGCGGAGCGTGCGCATGTAGCAGACGCCCTCGTACTCGGCCATCACGTGGGTGAGGGCGTAGGCGGCGTAGGCGTCGGCCGGCTGCAGGAGGTAGCAGCCGGGGTTGCCGCGGTGGTCCTTCATGGTGGTGAAGGAGCGGAACCACGAGACATCGGGGAGCGACATCTGGCTGGGCCCGTCAGCGGCGAGGGTGATGCCGGCGTGGCTGCCGACGATCTTGAGGTTCGCGCCCGAGTTGATCGCCATCTCGATCTGGTCGTAGCCGCGGGTGACGAACTTCGCGAACGTCGAGCAGAACGGCACCTTGCCGCCGGCGGAGAGGCCCGCGGCGACGGAGTACATGTTCTGCTCGGCGATCTTGCACTCGAAGAAGCGGTTGGTGAGCGCTGCGTCCTTCTTGAACAGGTCGGCGAAGGTCGAGTTGGAGACGTCGGCGTCGAGCACGACGACACGGTCGGTCTGGTGGCCCAGGGCGCGGAGGGCGATGCCGTAGGCACGGCGGGTGGCCATCTTGCCCGTCTGCAGGGCCGAGACCATGTCGAACTTCTTGGCGATCTCGCTCAGCGGGACGATGTCGATCCCCGGCACCTCGCTCGGCTTGGCCTCGCTGGGGGGCTGGATCTCGAACGAGTCGGAGTTGACGAGGCTGGTGGTCATCTCGACGCGCTTCTGGTCGAGCTCGGCGATGGCCTTCTTGAGCGTCTCGCCCGTGGCGGGCTTGCCGTGCCAGCCGGCGCCCGACATCACCGTCGTGCCCCACCCCTTGACCGTCTTGGCAACCACGGCCATCGGCTGTGCATCGGGGTCGCCGCTGATCTTGGCGAACTGGTCGAACGCGGCCTTGATCTCCTTGGGGTTGTGCCCGTCGATGCTCACAACCTTGTACCCGTAGGCCTCGAGCTTCGCGGCGATCACCGCGGGCGTCTGCTGCTTGCTGACGCGGTCGGCCTGGCCGTACTCGTTGCAGTTGAAGATCGTCAGCACGTTGCTGAGCTTGTGGTCCTGGATGTAGTCGAGCGCCTCGGCGATCTGACCCTCCCGGCTCTCGCCGTCGCCGATGATGCAGTAGATGCGCTTGTCGATGCCGTCGAGGCGAGCGGCGTTGGCTAGGCCTGCGGCGACCGAGAGCCCCTGGCCGAGGCTGCCGGTGGCGGCGTCGAAGAAGGGGAAGCCCTCCATGGGGTTCGGGTGCCCGTCGATCTCGCTGTTGGCCTCACGGAGCTTCATCGCGTCGGCGACGGTCATCGAGCGGCGGTTCTCGGGGTCCTTGCCGATCTTGACGCCCAGCTTGGCGCACGCGGCGTAAACGATCGGAACGGCGTGCCCCTCGGAGAGCACGAGCCGGTCGGAGGTGGGGTAATCGGGGTAGTCGGGCGACCAGCGCATCGACGAGAACATCAGCACGGTGATGATGTGCCCCAGCGACATGGCGGTGGACGGGTGGCCGCTGCCGGCGGCAGCGCACATGTCGAGGCTCAGGCGGTCGAGTTCGATGGCCTGGGCGTGGACGGCGGCTTCAAATGACATCGGCGGCTCCTGGTAGCTCCCCATGCGGGGGATTGGGGACGGGCACAGATCGGTTCGCACCGGCCAGAGGGGGTTCTGGGCGGCAAGGGTACAGCATCGACCGCGCCAATCGGTCGTCTGCAAAGTCGATCCGGCGACTGGCACGGGGTTTGCCCTGATCGGGCGGGGGGATTGTCGGCGCGCGATGGGGCGGGGGCAACTGGCGGCGGGAAGAAATAAGGAAAGAAGGGTCGAAACACGAGCCCCGTGCGGCTGCACGGGGACAGTGGTGAAAAGGGTCCAAGAACGGTCGGAGCCCCTTGCGGCGGGCCGTCCCCGTGCTGCCGCAGGGGGCTCGTTGGGTGTGCCGGTGCCGGCCGGCCTGCCGCCTCCAGGCGGGCGCGGGAGGGGCAAAGGGCGATACACTCCGCCCAGATATGGAGCTTGCATGAAAGTCATCTGCGATCGGTCGGCGTTGCTTGAGGCTGTGAACACCGTTGGGAGCGTTGTGCCAACGCGGTCACCCTCACCCGCGTTGTCGTGCGTGAAGCTCACCGCGACCAAGACGGGGAGCGTCGGGGCCCTCTCACTGGCGGGCACCGATGCCGAGGTCGCCATCGCCCTGGGGCTGAGCAAGGTTGACGTCGTGCAGGCGGGTGTGGCCGTCGTTTCCGCCGACCGGCTGCGGGCGATCATCGGCAGCATCGACGAGAAGGACCAGACCCTCACGATCGAGCTCGACGGCGACAACTGCCACATCAAGGGCACGCGCAGCCGCTTCAAGCTCTTCGCCTTCCCGGCCAACGACTTCCCCCCGCTGCCCGACATGGCGCAGGTCACCGGCGGCCCGACGCCGCCGCGCGCCACGTTCAACGTGCCCGCGGGAACGCTGCTGCGCCTAGTCAACCGCACCGCCTTCGCGACGGCGCGCGAGACGAGCCGCTACGCGATCAACGGTGTGCTCTTCCGCCGCGACGGCAAGAAGCTTGAGATGGTGGCGACCGACGGCCGCCGCCTGGCGCTGTGCCGCGCCAGCCTCAAGGCCGCGGGCGAAGGAACGGGCGTGACCTCGGCGATCATCCCCACCAAGTGCCTCGGCTTGCTCACCCGTGTCGCCCACGACCCGGAGGGGAACGTGAAGGTAGCGATCACCGACAACAAGGCGTTCTTCGCCTTCGAAGACGGCGAGGGGAAGGAGAAGTCGCCCCGCGCGGTGGTCAGCACCACGCTGGTCGAGGGCGCTTTCCCCCCTTACGAGGACGTCATCCCCAAGGACCAGGACAAGAAGATCACCGCCGCCCGCGAAGACCTCATGCGCGCCGTGCGCCAGGCCGAGATCCTCACCAACGAGGAGAGCCGCGGCGTGCGGATGAGCTTCAACAACAAGGACAAGTCGGCGAAGCTCTTCTCGCGCAGCCCGGAGATGGGCGAGAGCGAGATCGAACTGGCGTTGTCTGGTTACGAGGGCGAGAACATCGAGATCTCGTTCAACCCGAGGTTCATCGCCGATGCGCTGAAGATGGTCGACGAGCCGGAGGTGCTCATCGAGCTCAAGGCGCCCAACAAGCCGGGCCTGTTCAAGGCCGGCGCGGACTTTGTGTACGTGGTGATGCCGGTGAATTTGCCGAGCTGAGCAACAAGAAGCCGCGATGCACCTGATCTATCTCGACGAATCAGGCAATACCGGGATGAATCTCAAGGACAAGCAACAGCCTGTCTTTGTGCTGTGCGCGTTGATCATCGATGAACGCCGCTGGAAGCCCCTCGAGATTGACTTGCGCACAGCGGTCAAGATGCACCTGCCGGACGCGGTGGACGCTGATCAGGAGATTCACGCGACTGACCTGAGAACGGGGCGTGGCCCTTTCGGTGGCAGATCAGTCGCCGAGCGGATCGCGTTCCGCGATCAGTGGTTTGCCATCGCCGCCCGGCACGGCGTGAAAGTCGTAAGCCGCTCAATCGCAAAGCACCGGCTGGCCAACTGGATTGAACGGAACCTTGGGTCGGGCGTGGGGCTCAACCCACACCGCCCCGCCTTTCCGCTTGTGGCACGCGTGGTGAACGCGTACCTCGCTTCGCTCAAGCCCCCACAGCTTGGCATCTTCATCTCTGACGAGAATCGGGAGATCGTTTCGGACGTTGAGCAGACCATCCGACTGCTTCGAGTATAAGACGGAACGCTCAATCTGGGTCAGATTATCGAAAAAGGGTTCTTCGTCGATTCGCGGATGAGCCTGCCGCTCCAACTGACCGACATGGTCGCGCTCACAGTTCGCAAGCACGCGGAATCGATCGAAGGAGCCGAGATGAAATCGTTCGACGCTGGGGCGTTCGATCTCGTCCGTCCACTGATCTATACGGCCGACGAGAAATTCGATGACGTGATGGAGTGGCTAACCGGCGAGGAAAAAAAGAAGCGACCAGGGACATAGTCCAGAGTCGGCGTGACGCCGGCTCATTCTGGCCGCTCCTGCAAGCCGCTTGCGGCTTTTCTCAATATCTCGACAGGTCAAATATCGACTCAGAACCCACTTTTGTCAAGCACATTGCCTTGACTATTTGGGCTCTACCCACGTCTACGCCTCAATAACCGGGGTTGTTCGCTTCGAATTCTCACCCCACCCACTTCCCCCAAGCCTCCACCAGCCCGGCCGTCACCGGGCCGGGCGTACGCTGAGCGATCGGCTTCGCCTCAAGCTGCACGATCGGCAGCACGCCCCAGCTTGAGTTGGTGAGGAAGAGCTCGTCGGCCCCCAGCACGTCGTCAACTGTCAGCATGCGCCGCTCGACGGGTGTTCCCTTCATTTCCAGCTGATCGATCACCCACCCGCGCGTCACACCCGGCAGCACCGGGCTGGGCAGGTGGCCGCCCGGCGCAGCGGGCTTCTCTTCAACATCACCGGTGGGCCCGCCGGGGCCGAAGCCCTCTTCACCCTTGGCAAACGGCGTAAAGACCTCGCCCCCCTTGACGACAAACGCGTTGCTCACGCACCCACCCGCCAGGTGACCGGTGATGTCGAACACCAGCGACTCGGCCGCGCCCTTGCGCCCCGCGCTCTGCAGCTCGCGCAGGCGCCACCAGTAGTTGAGCGTCTTGTGCCCTTCCATCGGGTTGAAGTTGTTCGCACGGGCTTCCGCCAGCGCGGCGAGCACACCCGTGCGCAGCATCGCCTCCGGGTAGACCGTTGCCGGCTGCGTGGTGATGAGGATTGTCGGGTCGATCGGCTGCTGCGCCTCGCGCGCTGATGCACGCGCGAGCATGTTCAGATCACCGCCGGTCACCGTCAGCTTTACCCGCGCCCGCGGCAGCTTGCACGCTGAGATTGTCGCCAGCACCGCATCGCTCAGGGCCGCGGCGCGCAGGTCGGGCGAGAGGTCCAGTGCAGCCGCGGAGGCGGCGAGCCGCTCGGTGTGGCGGTCAAGGTCAACCGCCCAGGGCTCGCCCTCTTTCATGCCACCGAGCAGCGTCTCAAAGAGCCCAACGGCGTGCTGGAGCCCGGCGTCGAGGGCGGGGATGGTGGCGGCTTCAAGGTTGACAAAGGCACCGTTGAGAAAGGCTTGCATGGGCGGAGGGTACGAGCCCTGCGCAGGATCGCCGGGGACGCGCAAGGCGCATCGCCGCTGGTTGCGCTCGCTCCGGGCACCCTCTCTGCGACCTGGCTATCCCCGGGCTTCCGCCCGGGGCTCGTTGCCCGGCCGCGTCGCGTGCACCAGCAACGCCAGCCCGATCACGCCCGAGATCGCACTCCCCACCAGGATGCCGATCTTGGCGTGGTCGAGCCGATCGGGCGTCACCGCGAAGGCGAGGTTTGCGATGAAGAGGCTCATGGTGAAGCCGATGCCCGCGATCCAAGAGCAGGCGTGAACCATTTTGAACGTCACACCCGTTGGGAGCTTGGCCAGCCCCGACCGCAGCGCGACGAAGGAGAATAAGGCGATCCCCAGCGGCTTGCCGATGCACAGGCCCAGGATGATCCCGAGCGTCTCGCGCCCAGACAGCGCTTCGGTCAGGCTGCCCGAGAGCACCACCCCCGCGTTGGCGAGGGCAAAGAGCGGCACGATCAGGAACGAGACCCACGGCAGCAGCGCGTGCTCGAGCGACTGCATCGGCGTCTGCACCTTCTGGCAGGCGTCCTCGATCCCCTGCACCGCGGCCTGCTGGGTGGGGCTCGTGTGCAGGGGTGTGGCCTTGTCCTTGTCCAGCACGTCCACCGCTCCTCTGGTGTAGTCGATGAACGCCCCCCGATCGACGCGCGACCGCGCCGGGATCGTCATTGCGCCGAGCACGCCGGCGATCGTCGCGTGCACGCCGCTCTGGTAGACGAACCACCACAGCGCCAGCCCAACGCTCCAGTAGAGCCAGACTTTCCGAACACCGGCGACGTTGAAGGCCACCATCAGCGACAGCGCGGCGCCCGCGTACCCCAGGTACGCGAGCTGCAGCTCTTCGGTATAGAAGACGGCGATCACCAGCAGAGCACCGATGTCGTCGGCGATCGCAAGCGTTGCGAGGAACACACGCAGACCGATCGGCACGCGCTTGCCGAGAAGGGCCAGCACGCCCAGCGCAAAGGCGATGTCGGTCGCCATCGGAACGCCCCACCCGCGGATCGTCGGGTGCCCCATGTTGACCGCGGCGTAGATCAAGCCCGGCACGAGCATGCCCCCCACCGCCGCGAACACCGGCAGCGAGGCGGCCTTGAACGAGCGGAGCTCACCGATGAGCACCTCCCGCTTGATCTCAAGGCCGACAATGAAGAAGAACACCGCCATCAGCGCGTCGTTGATCCACCATTCCGACGGCTTCTGGATCGAGAACTCGCCAGCGGTAACGCCCAGGTGCACGTGGATCAGGCTTTTGTAGAGGTCAGCCCAGGCCGAGTTCGCCCAGAAGAGCGCGACCACCGCGCACACCAGGAGCACGATGCCCGACGCGGCGCCCATCCGGGCAAAACGGATGAATGGCGCCGAGACCAGAGAGGCCAGCGGCTTGGACGTTTCGGCGATCGGCGCAGTTGAAAAGTGGGCCATGGTTCGCTGAGCATAGATAAACAAAGACCGCCCGGCGAGGGCCGGGCGGCGTGGTCGAGCGTGGGCTGCCGCGCCTCAGCGGCGGGCGAGCAGGTCGCGGATCTCGGTAAGCAGCACCTGCTCCTTGGTCGGCGCGGGGGGGACGGCGGGGGCGGGCACGGGCTGGGCCTCGAATCGGCGGCGCGCGGTGTTGAACAGCTTGATGACCAGGAAGATGCAGAACGCCAGGATGATGAAATTAATGGCGACGGTGACGAAGTTGCCGTACCGAAGCATGATCGGGTCTTTTCCAGGGATAAGAACGGTCGTCCCGTCCATCACCGCGGGCACCCCGGCCCGGAGCATGTACTCGGCCTTGCTGAAGTCGACGTTCCCTGCCAGCCCCACGACCGGCATGATGATGTCCTTGATGAACGATCCGACGATGGTCCCGAATGCCGCGCCGATGATGACACCCACGGCGAGATCGAGCACATTGCCCTTAAGGGCGAACTCGCGGAATTCCTTGACCATGCCCATGCGAAGGCTCCTTTCGCCCAGTGCTCAGTCATTGAGCCAGCAGCGTTGGCCGAGTGTAGAGCGTGTCAACACGTGTTGCCTAAGAACGAGACTATGGACGCTGAGGCACCTCTTCGGCTGCCGGCGGTGCTCGCATCACCCGCACGTTCTGGCGGCCCGCATCGTCGCGGTTGAGCAGTTCGTTGGCCTTGCGCGTGGTGAACATCCGCAGCGCACGGTACCCCGCGAAGCAGAGACCGACGACGATCGCTACGGGGATCGCCACGACGGCGAACACCACCATCAGCCCGATCAGCACCACAACGGCGGTGAGGATGAGCACCGCCGCGATGGGCGAGACGGGGCGCGGGCCGGGGTGTCCTCCCAGAGTCTGCACGGAGAATTGTTACGCCACCAAAGGGGCCGGGTTCGGGCTCCCGGCCGGTGGACCATTGCGGGAGAACCTGTCGGAACACCGCTGCCGGCGCAGCAGCGGGGCACACCAACACCCTCAAGATGGTGAACGTCGCGGAGCGGTACCATGCACCGGCGGGAGCGGCACCGGGAGATCAGCGGCGATGGGCGAGTCGAAGAGCAAATCGGTTGCGGAAGCACCCGCGGCAAGCGGCCCGGGCTCGATGGGCTTTGCGCACCTGCACCTGCACACCGAGTACAGCCTTCTCGACGGTGGCAACCGCATCGACAAGCTGCTCGACCGGGTGAAGGAACTCGGCATGAAGGCGGTGGCCTGCACCGACCACGGCAACATGTTCGGCGCAGTGGCCTTTTACTCCGCCGCGAAAGAGCGCGGCGTCAAGCCGATTCTGGGCGTGGAGGCGTACGTTGCCCCCGGCGACCGGACCGACCGCACATACACCGGCGTCAGCGACGGCGGGTACCACCTTGTTCTGCTGGCCGAGAACAACAAGGGGTGGGAGAACCTGCTGGTGCTCTGCTCCGAGGCCTACCTCACAGGCTTCTACTTCAAGCCACGGATCGACCGCGCCCTGCTGGAGACCCACGGCGAGGGGCTCATCGCGATCAACGGCCACCTGGGGAGCGAGATCGGCGAGCACCTGCTGGAGTTTGAGCGCTCCGGCGACCCGTCGCACTGGGAGAAGGCCGTCGAGAGCGCCAAGTGGCACGCGCGGACCTTCGCGCCCACCGCGGCTGGGCCGCGCTTCTTCATCGAGCTGCAGCACCACGTTTACGAGCAGAACTCGATCAACAAGCACCTGATCAAGCTGGCGAAGGAGCTCAAGCTCCCGCTGGTGTGCGACAACGACAGCCACTTCCTGCGCAAAGAGGACCACGACAGCCACGACACGCTCATCTGCATCAGCACGGGCAAGAGCAAGAACGACCCCGACCGGATGCGCTACCCGACGGAGATCTACGTCAAGAGCCCGGAGGAGATGGCCGAGCTCTTCGAGCCCTACGGCGAGGCGGGCGCCGAGGCCCTTGGCAGCTGCGACGCTATCGCCGCACGGTGCAACGTCACGCTCCCCATCGGCGCCAACAACGCCCCGATGGTGCGCGTGCTGCGCAAAGGGACCGCCAACGACGCGAAGTCGAAGGGCAAGGCGAAGAAGAACGAGTGGAGCAACCTCCCCCAGCCGGGCGAGGACCGCTTCGGCGGCGACTTGACGGCGTGGTACGAGGCCTACTGCCGCGAATTTGAGGTTGTCCCTTTCTCGCTCCCTGCCGAGGCCGACGAGGGCGAGAAGAAACGCCTGCTCGACCTCGCCAAGACCGAGTGTGACGCGGCCCTCCGTCTCCTTGCCGAAGGCGGGTACATCTGGCGCTACGGCACGCCCGAAAGTCGCCGGTCGGAGACCGGCTCCACCCACGAGGCCGAAAAACGCGCCAGGCTGGAACGCGAGCTGAAGATCCTCTCCGACAAGGGGATCAGCGCCTATTTCCTCATCGTGTGGGACTTTGTCAACTGGGGGCGCCAGAACGGTGTGCCGGGCCTGGCCCGTGGCTCGGGCGTGGGCACCATGGTGGGCTACACCGTTGGGCTCAGTAACGCCTGCCCGGTGCGCTACGGCCTGCTCTTTGAGCGCTTCACCGACCCCGACCGCAGCGAGTACCCCGATATCGATATCGACCTCTGCCAAGACGGCAGGGCCCGCGTCATCAGCTACGTGCGCGAGAAGTACGGGCACGTGGCGCAGATCATCACCTTCGGCACGCTCAAGGCCCGGGCCGCGATCCGCGACGTCGGCCGCGTGCTCGAGATGCCCCTGAGCGAGGTCGACAAGGTCGCCAAGCTCGTCCCCGAGCAGCTGGGCATGACGCTCGACAAAGCGCTCGAGCAGGAGCCCGATCTTCAGAAGCTCTACGACGCCGACCCGACGGTCAAGCGGTGCATCGACAACGCCCGCGCCATCGAGGGGCAGGCCCGCCACGCCTCGGTGCACGCGGCGGGCGTCATCGTCGCCACGCGCCCGCTCAACCAGATCGTCCCTCTCTACAAGCCGACCAACAGCGAGGATGTGGTCACGCAGTGGGACGGGCCCACCTGCGAGAAGATGGGCCTGCTGAAGATGGACTTCCTGGGCTTGCGCACCATCAGCGTGGTTGCGCGGGCCAAGCGGCTCATCACCGGCGCGCTGAGCGAGGACGAGGTCTACAGGGCCGTTGGGCGCAGCAAGGGAGACGGCGGCCCATACCCGTTGGACCTGGACCGGCTCGATTTCGCCGACCAGCGCGTCTTCGAGATGTTCCGGCGCGGCGACACCACCGGCGTGTTCCAGTTCGAATCGCCCGGCATGCGCCGGCTGCTGGTAGAGATGAAGCCCGACCGGCTGGAGGACCTCATCGCCGCCAACGCGCTCTTCCGGCCAGGCCCGATGGACCTGATCCCCGACTACAACCGGCGCAAGCACGGGCAGGCGCCGGTGCCGAAGATCCACGCCGTGGTCGATCTGTACACCGCCGAGACGTACGGCGTGATGGTCTACCAGGAGCAGGTCATGCAGATCGTGCACGGCCTGGGCGGCATCAAGCTGCGCGACGCCTACACGCTGATCAAGAACATCAGCAAGAAGAAGCACGACAAGATCGAGAAGGAACGCCCCAAGTTCGTCGACGGCGCGCAGAAGCAGGGCCTCAGCAAGGCCGGTGCGGAAGATCTCTTCGAGCTGATCCTCAAGTTCGCCGGGTACGGCTTCAACAAGAGCCACTCGACCGGCTACGCCATCGTCGCCTACCAGACGGCCTACCTCAAGACGTTCTTCCCCAACCAGTACATGGCGGCGTTCCTCACCTTCGAGAGCGCCGCCCAGCAGGTTGCCGACTGGGTGCCCTACCTGGAAGACTGCAAGAACAACCGCTTCATCGACCCCGGCACGGGCAAGACCGTCCGCGTCGGAGTCGAGGTCAAGCCGCCCGACGTCAACATGTCCGACGCCGACTTCGCGGTCGTCTTCACCGACGGCGAGCCGCGCACCGCCCTGAGCGGGCACGTGCGCTTCGGCCTTGGCGCCATCAAGGGGTGCGGCGACAAGGCGATCGCCGCGATCCTCAGCGAGCGCGACGGCGGCGGCGACAAACCACGCCGCGCTTTCACCTCGCTCTTTGATTTCTGCGAGCGCGTGCCCGTTGGCGGTGGAGGTGCCGCCGGCACCACCGGCGCGGTGAACAAGACGACCATCGAGGCCCTGATCAAGAGCGGCGCCATGGACTGCCTGCACGGGCGCACCGGGCGGGCCGCCATGATCGCCAGCGTTGAGCCCGCCGTCGCCGCCGGCGCCACCGCCGCCCGCGACCGTGCATCTGGCCAGGGGGGGCTCTTCGGGCTCGGCGGCGGCGGCGGCGACGGGCCCGCGGCCACCCTCGCCCCCGAGGCCACCGCCCTGCTGCGCGTAGCACCCTGGAGCGAGGCCGAGACCCTCGCCAGCGAGCGCGGCGTGCTGGGGTTCTACGTCAGCAACCACCCGCTGGACCAGTACAAGACGCTCATCCGCACCCTGGGCAACGCCACGACGCGCCAGCTGCGCGACCGCAAGTACGGCCAGGACTACCGCGTCACCCTCGGCGGCATGATCACCGGCGTGCGCAACCTCGTCGTCAAGACCGGAAAGAGCGCGGGGCAGAAGATGGCCGCGCTGGTGGTTGAGGACAAAGAGGGGACGGTGCAGGCCGTCGCCTTCAGCGACACCTACGCCAAGTACAGCGCGATGATCACCGCCGACCGCATCGTCTTCATCGTCGGCAAGATCGACCTCTCCCGCGGCGACGTGCAGCTGATGATCGAGAAGGTGATCGACATCACCGCCGGCGCCAGCGCGCTCGCCAAGAGGATGCGCGTCGTCGTCGACGAGCGCTTGCTCAACGGCACCGCCATGGAGAAGCTGGAGAAGGCCGCGGGGCTGATCCAGGTCGCCACCAAGAGCGTGCCCCGCGGCGGCGACGTGGCGATCGTGCCGATGGAGATTGTGGTCCGCACCGGCGCGGCCGACGTGGTGCTCTCGAGCGAGAAGATGCGCCTGGCCCCCACGCCCGAGCTGATCGGCCAGCTCGTCGCCACACTCGGCGATGACGGCGTGGAGTTCGACGGCGAGAAGCCCGCCATCGCCAAGCGCGAGCCCCGCGCGTGGGAGAAGAAGAAGTTCTCCGGCGGCGACGACGAGTAGCCGCTGCTGCCCTCAGCGCCGCAGCTCGGTCCGCATCGTCAGCACCAGCCGGCCGCCCCCGGGCTCAAACCCCAGCAGCCGCACCGTCCGCCCGTCGGGCAGCTCGATCGCCGCCCCGCGCAGCGCCGGCACGCGCCCGCGCAGCAGCGAAGCCAGGTCGCCCGGCGGGTCGGCGAAGAGCGCAACAACCGGAACGTCGAGCCGACCGATCGACGCCGACACCGCGGGGAGCCACAGACCTTCGCCGTCGATGCGAGGGTGCAGCGCAATTGAGACGAACCGCGCTCCGCTTTCGTCGCCACCACTTGAAACGCTGTCGGGGATGCGCATGCCCAGCCGCACCACCCCCTGCTCGAACGCGGCCTGAAACTCGGAGCCATCGGGCACGCGCACCGGGTGGTGCTGCGTCGCGAGCCAGCGCGGCAGCTTCTCGTTGAGCCACGCCGTCGCCCCCTCGGCCGACAGCGAGACCGACCACGGCTCACTCACGGCGACTCTCGCCCCCGGCTCGCCCACGCTGAGCGGGCGCAGCTGCGTCACCGCCGTCCACGCGCCGTTATCGACGGCGCCCGCGAGCGCGCGGCGGTCGCCGGCGC
>JAUXUZ010000541.1 GCA_030680655.1 Phycisphaerales bacterium | reverse complement strand
ATCCGCAGGTTGCTGAACGTGCGCACCCCGCCGCCAGCCAGGCCAACCGAGTCGTTCAGCAAGTCGGTGACGTCAACGGTCACCAGCAGGATGTCGTCGCCGTTGCCGGCCACGCCGTCAACGGAAAGACAGATGTACACGTTGAAGGGCGTCGCGAGCGCCTGCGTGTTGTTGCGCACCGTCAGCGTGCCGGTGAAGAAGCCGCCAGGAGAAACCGACGCGCCCGAATAGGTGAACGTCGCCGAAAGGTCGGGCAGGGCCACCCGAAGCGCGTTCGCCGCCGAGACCGCACGGTTGTCGTTCTCGTTGCTCTCAGCAACATCGCCACGGTCGTCCACCCATACGCCCACGCGGTACGAACCGAGCGCGATCCCCACCGGCAGCTGGATCGTGCGCGAGATCGTCATCGTGGCGCCGCCCGCCAGCGAGGTGAACACCTCCTCGTCGATCGCGATGTCGTCCTCGTTACCGATCACCGCGTCCAGCGACAGCACCCACGTCACGTGGAACGTCCCCGCCGCCGTCGAGTTGAGGTTGCGGATCGTCGTCGGCACCGTGATCGTCTGGTCCGGGTTGACTGTCCGGGCCACGAACGTCACCGCCCCCGTCAGGTTCGCAGAGCCGCTCGCGGGAGCGTTGCGCACGATCAGCGGCGTCACGGTGTGCACGATGTTGTTCGCCTCGCCCGCCTCACCCTCTTCAACAACGTTCGCCGTGTCGAGCGTGGTGAACAGGAAGTAGGCCCCCGGCCGCACGTCCGTCGGCACCACAAAGGTGTTCAGGTTCACGCTCAGGCTCGCCCCCGCCGCCAGCGTCGCCTGCAGGCCGTTGGTCCCCGTGAGTTCAACGTCGTCCTCGTTACCCAGGATCGTGTCGGTGGACAGGATCACCCGGTACGTAAAGCCCGTCGCCGCCGCGTTGCCGGTGTTGGCCAGCACGATGCTCCCCGCCAGCGCGCCCCCCGCGCTCGCCAGCCCCGTCTGCAGCGGAACGTTCAGCGTCGCCGTGATATCAGCCGCCAGCAGCGTCCGATCCTCAAGCTTCTCAAACAGCGGCTCAAACTCCGGCGTCGCCCCGCCCGCACGGCTCAAGAGTGACGAAGCGCGGCGGGCCGCAGCGGAGAACGGACGGAGTGAAGCGAGGGTGGACAGCGTGCGGATCATGGAGAAGCTCCAAGAGAATGTGTCGAAGGAATGAGCGGTCTAAGGGTGTTCGTGCGAGCCGAGAGCCAGTTCCCTCAGCCGGGCGCTTTGCGCAGCACTACCAATTGCCGGTTCGGGAAGGGTGCCCGGACACCTATCCTAACGCCCGCCTTGCGCCCGAGCAACAGCAATCACCACAATTCGGTGAAGTCAATCTGGCTTTTCAGGGGGCTGCCGACGCCCGAACCGCACCGGACCGCCATTCACGGACATCCGGCAAAGAACAGATCGATGAAGACGACAAAGTCGTTGTTGTCAAACAGGCCGTCCGAGGCGTTCACCCCGCCCTGAGAACCGACATCAGCCAGCGGGTTGCTGTTGAAGAAGTGGTCGATGAAGACGATGAAGTCGTTATTGTCTAGGAGCCCATCCTGGCCGGCGGTGCCGCCCTGGATGCCCAGGTCAGCCTGGCACGGCGGAACCACCGTGTCGCACGCCACGTTGAGCGTGCCGGCACCCGAACTCTCAACGCCGCCGGTCGTGCGGTACCCGCCGACGCGGATGAAGTAGACCTGCCCGCTCGTCACCGAGACCATCGCCCGGGATTGAAGCGTCCCGCTCGCGCACGCGGGCACCGCGTCGTCGTCACACGCCAGAGCCGTGTCGTTCCCCGCCGGGCACGAGCCGTACACGGCCACCTTGGTGTCAAACGTCGAGCCGCAGGTGTCAACCACCAGGTTCCCCGTGCACGACGCCGTGTAGCGGTACCACAGGTCCTTCGCGATGCCGTTGTACGAGAAGAAGTTGCAGGCCGCGTCGGTCGTTGCCTCAGTCAGCGCCCCCGACGTGTTGAACGCCGTCGCGCCGTCGCCGATGGTGACCGCACCCGCGCACGTGTCGTTGACCAGCGCCGCGGGCACGAAGCCGACCCGCAGCGTAAACGGCGCCGCCGTCGCGCTCCACATCCCAACGCGGATCTTCACCGTCTGGCCGCTTGTCATCGCCAGCGTCAGGTAGCTGGTGTAGTTGTTCGCGTTGCCGCCGCACGGACCGGTCGTCAGCCCGTCGTCGTTGCACGCCAGCACGTTCGCCGCGTTACCCGGACAGCCCGAGTGCACCGACATCACCGTGTCGGTGGGCGAGGAGAGGCACGTGTCCAACTGCAGCGTCCCGGCCGAGGGCGCCGTGAACGTGTACCACACGTCAGGACGCGTCCGCGCCGCCGTGCTCGCCGGGCACGGGCTGTTCCCGTCGTTGGTCGCGCCCACGGTGGTCCCGGCGTACGTATTCCCGGCCGTCACCAGCTGCGCACCAGCGCAGGCGTCGTTGCCGATCGACACCAGCGTCGCCATGTCGTAGTTCGTCGTCGGGTTCGTGCCCGTCAGGTAGACGCGCAGGTACACCTCGTCGGCCACGCCCGAAGTGTTCGTGTACGTCAGCGTCCGCGTGTTCCCGGCGCCCGTCGCCGTCGCGATCACCGCGCCGCCGCAGGTCGTAAAGAGCTGCCCGTTCACCGTCCCGTTCGCGGCCACAAACGTCAGCGTGACGTTCACCGTCGCCCCGATCGGCAGCGTGTACTTGTACCAGTCCTCATCGACCAGTTTGACCACCAGCCCCGCGTTGGTCAGCGTCGTGCCGGTCACCGGCGTCAGCGCCCGCGCCGCCGCGCACGTGTCGTTCTCCTCAAGCGCATCGTCGCCGCCGCCCGCCAGCGCCGCGGCGATCGTCGGGTAAAAGCTCGCAAACCGCCCGAAGCCGTCGTGCAGGTTCGCCGCGCTCGCGCCGCAGAAGCTCGGCCCGCACGAGAGCGTGCCGACGATCTGCATCGTGTCGCTGCGGAAGAGCGCCCCGCCCGACGAGCCAGGCTCCGTCACCGCGCTGGTCCAGTTCGCGTCGATCGTCTCGGCCTGCGAACCCAGCGTGCACCCGGCCCCGTCGGTCGCTGTGCCGAAGCTGATCCGCTTCCACGAGCCGTCGGGGTGGTGGATGCTGGAGATCGCCGTGCCATTGGTGATCGGCGTGCTCGTCCAACCAGCCCAGAACAACCCGCCCGGCAGCGCCCCTGTCAGACGCAGTAG
>JAUXUZ010000233.1 GCA_030680655.1 Phycisphaerales bacterium | reverse complement strand
TCGCCGACGAGGATGACGTCGGGGTCCTGACGCAGCACGGAGCGGAGGAGCTGGCTGAAGGAGTTCCCCTTCGCGCTGTCGATGGGGATCTGGGTGGTGCCCTCGAGCTGGTATTCCACCGGGTCTTCGATGGTGACGATGTTGGTCGTCTCGCGGTCGATCTCGCGGAGGGCGTTGTAGAGCGTGGTCGTTTTGCCGCTGCCGGTGGGGCCGCAGACGAGGACGAACCCTTGTTCCTTGTTGCAGACCTTCTTCACGCGCTCGTGCATGTAGACGGGGAGGCCCAGGTCGCCGAGCGAGCGCGGGGCGTTGGAGGAGTCGAGGACGCGGATGACGAGCTTCTGGCCGTGGACGCTGGGGGTGATGCTGACGCGGTAGTCGACGCGCTTGCCCTTGAACTTGGCGGCGAAGTGGCCATCCTGGACGGCGTCGTTGGCCTCCATGCGCATGAGGCAGGCGGTCTTGACGAGGTTGACGGCGAACTGGCCGACCTTGCTGGGGATGTCGATGACGGTGACCATCTGGCCGTCGACGCGCATGCGGACTGAGTAGGTGTTGTGCTTGGGCTCAACGTGGAGGTCGGTGGCGCGGCTCTTGGAGCAGAGCAGGAGCATGCAGCGGATGGCGAGCGGGCCTGGCTGGTCGGTGCTGAGCGCGCCGGAGGGCTGGTTCTGGGCGTCGATCATCTGCATGGCGCAGTCGCCGTCGCCCTTGGGCGGCAGGATCTCGAGCATCGACCTGATCTCGGTGGCCCAATTGGCGGCGGGGCCAGCGCCGGCCTCGATGTCCATCGACATCGCCCGCGCGGTGGCGCGGGCCTCGCCGATGCTCTGCTCGGCCTCGATGGTGAAGGTGTGGGTGCCGACCTTGATGTTGTCGCCGGCGGTGACGGCGGCGGCCTGGCCGATGAGCTTCTCGTTGTTGTGCTTGGTGCCGTTCTTGGAGCCGAGGTCCTTGACGATGTAGCCGCCCTTGCCGTCGGGCTCGATGGTGCAGTGGTAGCGCGAGGCGGCCTCGTCGTTGATGGGGAGGATGTTGTCTTTGTTGCGGCCGATGGTGATCGGTTCGCGTCCGAGGGGGACGACGTAGCCGCGGCCGTCGGTTGAGGATAACGAGAGGGTCGCCATGGAGGGGGGAGGATACGCAAAGCGGTGCGGGAAGATTGCCGCGTAGAGCAGGTTTCCAACCTGCTCGGCTGCAAGGGCAGGTTGAAAACCTGCCCCACGCGGGGGCTAAACTCGGCCCTCATGATCGACCTCAAGGCTCTGCGTGAAAACCCCCAGCATTTCAAGGATGGCGCGGCGAAGAAGCGCGTCAGCGTGGATATCGATGCGGCCTTGAAGTTGGACGAGGAGCGGCGCGCACTTCAGACCCAGCGGCAGACGCTGGCGGCCGAGCAGGGGCAGATCGAGAAGACGGTGGGTCCGCAACTGGGCAAGCTGAGCGGCGAGCTCAAGAAGGCCGCTCCTGAGGCGAAGGGTGCGATCGAGGCCCAGATCGCCGAGCTCCGTGCCAAGCCGGCGGCGATCAAGGCGAAGGTTCAAGCCCTGGAGGAGCAGGAGAAGGCGGTGGAGCCGAAGCTGCACGCGCTGCTGCTGGCGATCCCGCTGCCGCCCGACGCCGATGTGCCGGTGGGGAAGGGGAGCGAAGACAACGTCGAGGTGCGCAAGTGGGGGCCGGCGGGATGGGATTACGACAAGGGGTTCGAGGCGATCCGCGGGTTCAAGCCCAAGAGCCACATCGAGCTCTGCCGCGACCTGGGGCTGGTGGACTTCCCGCGCGGCGTGAAGATGAGCGGGACGCGGTCGTACGTGCTGACAGGAATGGGGATGCTTCTGCACCAGGCGATCCTGCGGTACGCGGTGGACTTCATGGTGCACAAGAACGGGTTCAAGGCGATGAGCGTGCCGGTGCTGGTGCGCGAGGAGTGCATGATCGGCACGGGGTTCTTCCCGGCCGGACGCGAGCAGGCGTACCACATCAACGAGAGCGTGCGGCAGAACGCCGATGCGGAGGGGGGGCACGATGAGGCGCACACGGCGCACGATCTGTATCTGACCGGCACGGGCGAGGTGGGTCTGATGGGCCTGCACCAGGATGAGATCCTCGACGAGAGCCAGCTGCCGCTGAAGTACGTGACGGTGAGCACCTGCTTCCGACGCGAGGCCGGCGCAGCGGGCAAGGACACCGCGGGCCTCTACCGCGTGCACGTGTTCGACAAGGTTGAGCAGGTGATCATCTGCAAGGCCGACGAGGCCGAGAGCCGCCAGTGGCACAAGACGATGCTCGGCTTCGTCGAGTCGCTGCTGCAGAGCCTCGAGCTGCCGTACCGGTTGCTGCAGTGCTGCACGGGTGATCTGGGCGTGAAGAACGCCGACATGATCGACGTGGAGTGTTGGATGCCGGGGCGTGGTGAAAGTGGAGAGTTCGGCGAGACGCACTCGGCGAGCCGGCTCTACGACTACCAGTGCCGGCGGCTGAACATGCGCTACAAGAGCGCCGACCCGGCGGTCAAGCACACGGTCTTCTGCCATTCGCTGAACAACACCGTGGCGGCCTCGCCGCGGCTGATGATCCCGATCCTGGAAATGCACCAGCAGAAGGACGGCACGGTGAAAGTGCCGGCGGTGCTGCGGCCGTACATGGGCGGGGTTGAGGTGATCGGATAGGTCGAATTGGTCCTATGGGGCCCATAGGACTTACTCGATTCAGTTCCCGATCAGCTTGATGTCACGCCACGCGGGGAAGTCGCGGCGCCAGGAGCGCAGGGCGTTGGGGTCGAGCTGGACGCTGAGGATGCACTCTTCGCCGCCCGCTTCGCCGATAATCTCGCCCTTGGGCCCGACGGCGAAGCTCTCGCCCTGGTAGGTGAACTTCGGGTCGCTGCCGGCGCGGTTGAGGCAGAGGACGAAGGCCTGGTTCTCGATGGCGCGCGCGATAGCGAGTGCGCGCCGGTGGACCTTGCGCGGCGCGGGCCAGGAGGCGATCACCGTGAAGACCTCGGCGCCCGCGAGCAGGCCGTGCCGGTAGAGCTCGGGGAAACGCAGGTCGTAGCAGATGGTGGGGCAGACCTTGAGTGATTGCGACCCGCCGTCTGATCCGACCCAGTCGAACGTCACGAGCTTTGAGCCACCGACGAAGTGCTTCTCTTCGTCGCCGTAGCTGAAGGGGTGGATCTTCTCGTACTCGTCGATCAGCTCGCCCGCGGGGCTGATGATCGGGCAGCGGTTGCGCCCCTTCCCCTCGTGCCCGAGCGTTGTGCGGGCGCCGACGATGTAGCAGCCGGTCTCTTTGCCCAGCGACTGGAGGAACCGCACGGTGGTGCCGTCGCGGTCGGCGGTCTTGTCGAGGTTGAACGAGAAGCCGGTGTCGAACATCTCCGGCAGCACGATCATCTCGCCCGGCGCGGGGGGGAGGGCGGCCCGGTCCAGCAGGCGGAGCACACGCCGGAAGTTGGCCGGTTTGTCCTCCCAGACGACGTCGAGTTGAACCATGTGCACACGCATCGGTTGATGGTAGCGGAACACGCCCGGGGCAATGTTCCCCCGGTTCCCCTAAACTCGCCGCGTGAACCGGTTCGGCCTGCCCATCGTGCTCGCGTCAACCTCGCCCCGGCGGCGAGAGTTGCTGGCGCACGCGCTGGGGCTGCCCGAGGGAACGGGGTTCACGGTCGTCAGCCCGGGGCTGGAAGACTCAGACCTGGCGATGGGGTGCGGGGGCGGATCGGGAGGGAAGGGTGTGCCGCTGAGGCAGTGGGTGGCCTCGCTGGCATACTTGAAGGCGAAGGCGGGCGCGGAGGCGTATGCCAAGGCCGGCGGCGCGGCCGATTGCCTCGCGATCGGCGCCGATACGCTGGTTGATCAGGACGGGCGGGTGCTGAGCAAGCCGGTGGATGCGGCGGATGCGGCGCGGATGATCGCGCTGGTGCGGAACCGCTCGCACGAGGTGCTGACGGGGGTGGCGATCCTCCACCCGGGGTCGGGGCGGCGTGATGTCTACGCGGACCGTGCGGTGGTGACGGTCGGCGACATCAGCGATGCGGCGATCGCCGAGTACGTCGCCGGCGACGGCTGGCGTGGCAAGTCGGGCGCGTACAACCTTCAGGAACGGCTGGATGCGGGGTGGCCGCTGACGACCGAGGGTGACCCGGGGTGCGTCACCGGGCTGCCGACGCTGTCACTGATGACCCGGCTGCGGTCGTTTGCCGATGCGCTGCGTCAAGGGGCCGTCGCGTGAACCTCCTCGCCGCCGGTCCGATGGTCTCGCCGTGGATCGGCGTCCCGCTGGCCGCGGTGGGGATGGTGCTGGCCGCGGGTTACACGCTGGGGATTCAGCGTGACGCTGTGCCCCAAGCGCGGCGCAAGGTGCGGACCGCGCTTGGCCTGCTGCACATCTTCATGCTCGCGGCGCTAGCGTACGGCGTGTCGATCGCGACGATCGAAGACAAGAAGACGACGGCGATCGTGTGGCTGCTGGTGATCGGGCTC
>JAUXUZ010000534.1 GCA_030680655.1 Phycisphaerales bacterium | reverse complement strand
TCGCGATCGACTCGCTCATCGATGCGCTCGAGCATGTCCGCCAGCCGCGCGACGCGTTCAAGTTTGTCTACCAGTGCATTTTCGACCACTGCACCAACACCGCCGAAGACCCGGCGAACCCGCTGGCGTACCGCATCCCCAAGCACGTGCTCGACACCGCGAAGCGGGCGCAGGTGGAGCGGCTGCGGCAACTGGCGATGGGCGTGCGGCCGGCGTGACGATCCCTGTGCTTCCGCACGGCGATCGTCAGCGGCGCAGTTCGAATCGCTCGATGTCACCGTCGGGCGGGCGATTGATGATGCCCGCGGCAGTGAAGCCGTTGCGTCGAAGGACGCCCGAGGATGCGGGGTCTGCAGGAAGGGTGTGGGCGATGATGGTCTTGACGGCAGGGTCCAGCCAGAGCCAGTGGATGAAGCCTGCGGCGGCTTCACTGCCGTAGCCGCGCCGGTGGAGGTGCCCCACGATTCCGTACCCGATCTCGACGGTGCCGTCAACGTCGGGCGGGCCGTAGACACCGACGGTGCCGATGAGTGTGGTGGCGCGACCCAGCGGGAGGAGCACGAAGCGGGCGCCCCAGGTCGCGGTCTCGGGGGCCTCGGCGATCCTGTTGAGCAGCCAATTGACTGCGCCCTCGTCCCAGTGCCTGGCGGGCCAGTCTGACGGGATATGCCAGCCGGTGGCGGCGGCGAACTCGGAGTGAGTGAGGAGGCACGCGCGGAGCCGAGCCTCGGTGGCAGGGACAAGCAAAAGGCGAGGCGTGGTGATCTCGATCGGGATCACTTCACCCGCTCCAGGCGGGCGAATTCCAGCACGAGGGTCTTCTCGCCGCCGGTCTTGAAGTGCACCTTGATGCGTGCGTTGGCGCCCGCCATGAAGCCCTTGACCTCGCCGAGCCCAAACTGCGGGTGCCGCACGATCGAGCCGACGGGGAACGGAGCGTTCGACTTTGGCTTGGGCTCAAACTCGCTCCGATCGATCCGGCGCTCGCCGCTCTCGCCAAGGCCGGCGACGCCGAGGCCGCCGGTGTTGGTGCCGGTCCCGACCTTCGTGCCTGTGCTGCCGCTCCCCCCGCGCCCGGTCCATCGTGCAGTCGCCGGGTCGTCCTCATCGTCGAGTGCGCCAAAGCCGCTCCCGCCCGCGTAACCCTGGTCGCTGACGGTGACACCGTCGCCCTTGATCTCGTCGAGGAACGTGCTGGGGATCTGCCGTTCGGAGAGTCCGCGGACGGTGCGGAAGCTGGCGGAGGTGATGAGCAGGCGGTCCATCGCGCGGGTGATGCCCACGAAGCAGAGCCTGCGTTCCTCCTCGCGGGCTTCGCGGTCTTCCATCCCGCGCACGTGGGGCAGGATGCCCTCCTCGA
The DNA here is from genome assembly GCA_030680655.1 of Phycisphaerales bacterium. Taxonomy (GTDB): domain Bacteria; phylum Planctomycetota; class Phycisphaerae; order Phycisphaerales; family UBA1924; genus JAJTGZ01. The sequence continues at coordinate 1,631 of JAUXUZ010000534.1, read as the reverse complement.
GCCCGATCATCGCCACAACCGGAAACTCCAGGCCCTTCGCCGCGTGGAGCGTCATCAGCGTGACCGACCCGCTGGCAGGGTTGAGCGCATCGGTGTCGGCGACAAGTGAGACACGCTCGAGGAACCCGGCGAGCTTCTCCGCGAGGGTGTAGAAGCGCGGCTCGGCCTGCTCGTCGCCAGTGGGCCCTTCGCTGTCGTCAAACTCCCCGCTGACCAGGCGCTGCTCAAAGTCCGCCGCGGAGGAGACGAACTCCGCGAGGTTCTCGCGCTTCTCTTCCTCGTTTCGGTAGTGCTCCTCCAGCCCGCTCTCGCGGATCACCCGCTCAACGAGCTGACGCAGCGACACTTCAACTTCTTCCTCTCCGCCGCCCCCCATGAACGACTCGTGCTGCGGGTCCGCCCAGGTATCGATCTGCTCGACGTACTTGGCGATGGCGTTCTGCGCCCGCGTGGTGATGCCGCCGATCAGGTCGGGCTGGCGGAGCACGTCGGGCACGCCCACACCCTGCACGCTCGCGGCGGTGGAGACCGCGTCCCACGTCTTGTCGCTGATGCCCCGCGTGGGCTTGTTGATGATGCGCTCGTGGCTGATCGCGTCCTGGTAGTTCGCAACCACGCGCAGGTACCCCACGCAGTCACGCACCTCTTCGCGTTGGAAGAACGCCGTGCCGCGAACCATCGCGTAAGGGATCGCCGCGTTGCGGAACGCGTCCTCCATCACGCGCGACAGCGCGTTGGTGCGGTAGAACACGGCGCAGTCCTTCCACTCCACTTCCCTGCGGGTGCCGTCGGCCCTGTGCAGGCCCTCCACCTTCAGCCGCCGGACCCAGTCGACTACCAGCCGCGACTCGTGGTGCTCGTCGCGGCACAGGACCACCTCGATTTTCTCCCCGCCGCCGCGCGTCGCGATGAGGTCCTTGTGCTTGCGCTGGCTGTTGTGCTTGATCAGGCGGCTGGCTGTTGAGAGGATCGGCTCGACCGACCGGAAGTTCTCCTCCAGCCGCACCACCTTCGCTCCCGCCGCTCCGCCGTACTGCTCCTCAAACTGCAGGATGTTGCTGATGTCGGCGCCGCGCCAGGCGTAGATCGACTGGTCCGGGTCGCCGACGACGCAGATGTTGGGGGTGCGGTCACGCGTGCGCTCGCCCGCCAGCAGCGTGGCGATGACCAGCTGGGCGCGGTTGGTGTCCTGGTACTCGTCGACGAGGATGTAGCGGTAGCGCTTCTGGCACTCCGCACGCACCGGCGCGCTCTCACGCAGCATCTTGGCCGTCAGCAGCAGGAGATCGTCAAAGTCGCACGCGTTGCTCTGCCGCAGGGCCTTCTGATAGGCCGCGTAGCACCGCGCGATGCAGCGGGTGTAGAAGTCGCCGGCCCGCTTCTCGAACTCCTCCGGCTCCATCAGCTGGTTCTTGGCGCTGCTGATCTGCTCCAGCATGCCGCGCGGCGTGAAGTTCTGACTGCTGAAGTTCAACTCGGCCAGGACCCTCTTGGCGAGCTTCGACTGGTCGTCGGCGTCAAAGACGGTGAAGTTCGAGGCCAGCAGCCCCTTCTCAGCGAACCCGGCCATCTCGCCGTACCGCCGCAGCAACCGCACGCAGAGCGAGTGGAACGTCGCCACCGTCAGCCCG
>JAUXUZ010000511.1 GCA_030680655.1 Phycisphaerales bacterium | reverse complement strand
GTCCGCGGGCGTGCCAGCAGGTACGTCACGGCCGAGGCCGCCCGCGGGCTCAGACGCTTCAGCCGCAGCCGATCGTGGTACGTCAAGCTGAACAGCGCCGTCTCAACGCCAGACGCCACCGCCACCACCGCCAGCGGGATGGGCAACGGGAGCAGGATGGGGAGTGCTTGCAGGTCCAAGAGTTCGCTTCTTCAATCCCTTCTACCGGCTCTGCTGGGAGAAGGTGCCCGAGGCTCCGCGAGGGCGGATGAGGGTGTCCTTCGGCCCTCTGGTGTTTGCCTTACGAATGCCCAGTGCCGAATGCCGATTGCCTTCCCGTCACAACTCCCCGATCTGCTCCAGCATCCGCTCGATGTACCGCCACGCGTTCAACTCCTGACGCACCTCCGAGAGCCCCACACCCGTCGGCTTGCCGAGCCGCGCAGCTTCAAGAAGCGCCCCAACCCGCGCGATGTGCCCGTCCCGCTCGCGCTCCGCCCACCCCCGCCACCGCTCGATCGCCGCTCCATCCCGCCGCGACGCCGCTTCCTCCATCCCCTCACGAGCCTCCATCATCTTCATCAGGAACCCATCGGGCAGAGCGCGGCTCACATCGCTGCTCGCGCCACCCAGCCGCGCCAGCAGCAGGTTCGCACGCGTCTCCGGATCGCTCACCGCCGTCTTCGCCGCGTTCAGCGCCGCCGCCGCGCCGTCCTCTCCGCCCGGCACCGCGTCGGGATGAACCGCTCCCGCCCGCGCAAGATACGCCGCCCGCACCCGCTCCGGTGTCAGGTCGAACCGCGCTTCCAATCCCAACAAGTCAAACGCATCAGCCACACCCGAGGATACCCTCACCGCGATGGCCTCCTCACCCAGCATCCCGCCCCCCACTCCCTCCGCGCCCCCCGCGCCCCCCGCTCGCCACGTCGGCATCATCGCCGTCAGCCCAGAGGCCAGCGGCCTGTTCTACCGCGAGTTCTTCAGGCGCGCAGAAGCCCAGTACGGTGACACGTTCCACGCCCCGCGCATCACCCTCCACAACGAGCCCGGCGGCCTAAACGCCTACGTCGCCGCAGTCGACAACGGCGATTGGCAGACCGTCGGCCTCCTCCTGGCAGAGAGCGCCCGCAAGCTCACCTCCATCGGTGCAGACCTGCTCGTTGTGCCCGACAACCTCATGCAGTTCGGAATCCACCTCGCCGAAGGCGCGGGTTCCACAGTGCCCGGCCCACCCGGCACCGCAGAGAGCACCGCCCCGGCCCCGTGGCTCAAGATGACCGACACCGTCGCCGACGCCGTCACCGCCGACGGCCGCACCTCGGTAGGCATCATCGGCACCCGGCTCGTCATGGAGGGCTCCACCTACCAGACCATGCTCGGCATCAAGGGCGTCAAGGTCATCATCCCCGAGCCCGCCGATGCACAGATGATCGACGACATCATCTTCGATGAACTCGTCCACGGCATCGTCAACCCCAACAGCCGCACCAAGTGGCAAGGCGCGATCGACCGCCTCGCCAAACGCGGAGCACAGGGCGTGATCCTCGGCGCAACCGAGGCCCCGCTGCTGCTCGCCGCCGCCGACACGACACTCCCGGTCTACGACTCGCTCGCCCTGCTCGCCGACGGCTGCGTCAAACGCTGCGCCCCTTCACTCTGAACCCGCCTGCCCTCAAACTACCCATGAAGCGAACACTCCTCATCCTCGCCCTCCTCATCCTGCCCGCCTGCTCGCAGAACATCACCGACTCAAGCGTTGAAGAAACCAGCCTCACCTTCTCGCAGCTCCGCAAGCTCACCGAAAACGACAAAGACAAGGCCAAGACGCTCCTGATCGATGCCCGCACGCCCATCGAGTTCGCCGCCGGCCACATCCCAGGCGCCGTCAACATCTCCGTCGCTCAAGTCAGCGGCGTAGAGGGCGCAACCGACGCACGCCTGCTCAAGTTCGCGACCCTCATCGTCTACGGCAGCAATCCCTCTTCCATCACCGCCAAGTCACTCGGCAAGCGACTCATCTCCACCGGCTATAAAGATGTCCGCTACTACCCAGACGGCTTCGACGGCTGGAAGGCCAGCGGCGGACGCATCGAGGCCACCCCCAAGCCCTGAGCCGCCGATCCTCGCGCGCTCGACCCTATTTTCACAAACCGGGCAAAACCCTCACAAGTTCCCCCCGGGAAATCGGTCGCCGAACGGTTAGACTGCTACCCTTACTCCAATACGCGGGATGGGCATCCGTCCATCCGTAGCGCTACACATCGCTCGCCACCCTTACTCCCGCGTCACGTACCTGACCACCAACTTTGGCCCCGCGCCCATCGGAGCTTCACCGTGCCGATCTCCACCGCCTACACCGCAAAGATCACGCACCTGCAGATCCTCAAGGAGGATGGCACCCTCGACACCGCGCTCGCGCAGCCCGGCGGCGGCGGTGACCCATCCATCCTCACCGACGAGCAGGTCCTCTTCGCCTACACCAAGATGATCGAGTGCCGCAACCTCGACGAGACCGCCTTCAAGCTCCAGCGCTCAGGCCGCATGCACACCTACCCCCAGAACAAAGGGCAGGAAGCCTGCGCCCTCGGCAGCGGCCTGGCCATGCGCGTCGGCACCGACTGGATCGTCCCCTGCTACCGCGAGAACGCCGCCATGTTCCTCCACGGCGTCCCCATGACCCACGTGCTCCTGCACTGGGCCGGCGACGAGCGCGGCAACCACTTCCCCCCCGGCGTGCAGGTCACCCCCATCGCCGTCCCCATCGGCACGCAGATGCTCCACGCCACAGGCATCGCCTGGGCCGCCAAGCTCCAGAAGAAGGACCAGGTTGTCTGCACCTACTTCGGCGACGGCGCAACCAGCGAGGGCGACTTCCACGAGGCGATGAACTTCGCCACCGTGATGAACGTCCCCTGCATCTTCTTCTGCCAGAACAACCAGTGGGCCATCAGCGTCCCGCGCGAGCAGCAGACCGCCAGCGAGACGATCGCCCAGAAGGGCCTCGCCTACGGTGCCACCGTCCAGCAGGTTGACGGCAACGACATCTTCGCCGTCTACAAGGCCGTCTACGACGCCCGCGAACGCGCCCGCCAGGGCGGCGGCGTCACCATGATCGAGGCCATCACCTACCGCCTGGGCGACCACACCACCGCCGACGACGCACGCCGCTACCGCGATCAGAACGAGGTCGAGGCCTGGAAGGCCAAGGACCCCATGATCCGCACCCGCAAGTACCTCGAGTCCCGCGGCCTCTGGAACGACGCCCTCCAGAAAGAGCACGAAGAGAAGGCTGAAGTCACCATCAAGGGCATCGTCGACCAGGTCCTCTCCTGGCCCGACCCCGACAAGAGCGAGATGTTCGACTCGATGTACGCAACAACGCCGGCATATCTGGTGAAGCAACGCGACACCATGCAGACCCACTCCCTCGGCCAGAACCCCGCCCAGGCGGGCTTGAAGCAAGCCGAACTAGCCAAATAGCAAATGGCTAAAGGGCCAAAGAAAGGCAGCTTCGCATGGGTCGACTGAAGCCGGAAATGCTGACCCGGATCGATGATTTCTCGGATCGCGTGCTCGACGTTGTTGAAGTGCTCGAAAAACAAGGACGTCCGCGGCGAGTGATCGAGCAACTCGCAGGATGCGGAACCTCAGTCGGTGCCAACCTTTGCGAAGCTGACGAGGCCATGAGCAGGCCAGACTTTGTGAAAACGCTCTGTATCGTGATCAAGTAACTGAATGAAACCCGCTACTGGCTGCGATTGATCGGCCGCCGCGACTGGATCAAGCAAGCCCGCCTTCAACCACTGCAACAAGAGGCCGACGAACTCAAACGAATCTGCGGAGCCATCGTCAGCCGCACCAGACTGAAAACCAAGAGCAAGACCCCGTCCCCCGCGTAACGCCCCTCCTCTCCGAATTTGGCCCTTTGGCCCTTTGCCATTTGGAGCTTTTAAGATGCCCCAACTCACCCTCGTGCAGGCAATCAACCAAGCCCTCGACCAGGAGATGGCCGCCGACCCGCGCGTCATGTGCCTCGGTGAAGACGTCGGCCTCAACGGCGGCGTCTTCCGCGTCACCGAAGGGCTCCAGAAGAAGTACGGGCCCGAGCGCGTCGTCGACTCGCCCCTGAGCGAGTCGGGCATCATGGGCTCGAGCATCGGCCTGGCCATGAACGGCATGCGCCCCATCCCCGAGATCCAGTTCGAAGGGTTCATGGGCCCCGCCTTCGACCAGCTCGTCAACCACGCCGCACGCTTCCGCAACCGAACCCGCGGCGGCATCACCATCCCCCTCACCATCCGCGTCCCCTGGGGCGGCGGCATCCACGCCCCCGAGTTCCACTCAGACTCGCCCGAGGCGATCTACATCCACTCACCAGGCCTCAAGGTCATCTGCGCCAGCACACCCGCCGACGCCAAGGGCCTCCTCCTCGCCGCCATCCGCGACCCCGACCCCGTCCTCTTCTTCGAGCCCAAGCGCGTCTACCGCAGCTACCGCGAAGAGGTCCCCGAAGAGCCGTACACCATCGAGATCGGCAAGGCCAAGATCGTCAGCGAGGGCTCCGACTGCACCGTCGTCACCTGGGGTGCCAGCGTCTTCCAGTGCCTCGCCGCCCTCGACAAGCTCCCAGAAGACGTCAGCGTCGAGCTCATCGACCTCCGCACACTCCACCCCTTCGACCTCGACACCATCGTCAACTCCGTGCAGAAGACCGGCCGCTGCGTGATCGTCCAAGAGGCCCCCAGCCTCTGCTCTCTCGCCAGCGAGCTCAGCTCGCTCATCCAGGAGCACTGCTTCCTCAGCCTCCAGGCCCCCGTACAGCGCGTCACCGGCTTCGACACCATCATGCCCTACGCGAAACTGGAACTCGATTACCTGCCCGACGCGAAGCGGGTTGCGGGGGCGGTTGAAGCGGTCTTGGCGTACTGACTCAAAGTTCCAAATAGCAAATGGCCAACGGGCCAAATAGACTCACCGATCTTCCTGCTTTGAATTTGGCCCTGTGGCCCTTTGCCATTTGGCCCTTTTGCCGGAGCCTCTACATGGCGCATCACACCAGCTCCAACCCCAACGAATTCATCCTCCCCGACCTCGGCGAAGGCGTCGCCGAAGCCGAGCTCATCAAGTGGCGTGTCACCGTTGGCCAGACCGTCAAGGAGCACGACATCCTCGCCGACATGGAGACCGACAAGGCCCTCGTCGAGGTCCCCTCCCCCCGCGGCGGCACCATCACCGGCCTCCACGGCGCAGAAGGCGAAATCATCAAGGTCGGCTCCGTCCTTGTCTCATTCGGCAGCGGCGCAGCCGTCGAAGCCAAGCCCGCCTCGGGTACCGCCACGCTCCGCGTGGCGCAAGCCCCAGACACCTCCCACGCCCCCAGCAAGACGCCCCCCGGCTCCAAGCCCGGCAACGTTGACAACTGCGACATGGGCGCCCAGATCGCCGGCAACCTCCCCACAACCACCGCCGGCGCCGAAGCCATGAACGGCTCGCACGCGGCACAAGCCGATGCCGGCACCGTCGTCGGCAAGGTCGGCGGAGCCCTCGAAGGCATGACCGCCGAAGCCGGCAAGGCCCTCGCCACCCCCGCCGTCCGCCGCCTCGCCCGCGACCTGGGCGTAGACATCGACACCGTCACCGGCACAGGCATCGGCGGCCGCGTCACAGACAAGGACGTCCGCGCCAACACGGGCGGCTCCGCGCCCACAGCAGCCCCAGCCCGCGTGGGGCAAGATTCCAACCTCCCAGCCCGCGTGGGGCAGGTTTCCAACCTGCCCGCTCCTCACCGCGAAGCGCCAACTCCTTCCCGTCCCGCGGCACCGGCCCCCGCCGCACGCCCCGCGCCAACAGCCCCCGCGCCGCGCGACGACGCCGCCCTCTACGCCGCCGCCACCGCCCACAGCGCCCCCACCGCCGACGAGCTCACCCGCATCCCCTTCCGCGGCGTGCGCCGCACCATCGCCAACCGCCTCCACCAGTCGGTCAACACCGCCGTCCACTTCACGGTGATGGACGAGGCCGACGTCACCAACCTCGACGCCCTCCGCCGCAAGCTCGCCAGCGCCAGCGGCGAGAAAGTCTCCTTCCTCCCCTTCGTCGCCGCGGCCGTCTGCCGCTGCCTCGCCGGTGAGTTCAAAGAGTTCAACGCCACCACCGACGACGAGAAGTCCGAGATCGTCCGCCACCGCGCCGTGCACATCGGCATCGCCACCGACACCGACAGCGGCTTGATGGTCCCGGTCATCCGCGACTGCGACAAGCTCGGCGTCCTGGAGATCGGCCGCAACATCGCCCACGTCGCCGAGAGCGCCCGCAACCGCTCCGCACCGCGCGACATGCTCAGCGGCAGCACGTTCACCATCAGCAACGTCGGCAGCCACGCCGGCCGCTTCGCCACCCCGATCATCAACTACCCCGAGTGCGGCATCCTCGCCGTCGGCCGCGCCCGCGAAGGCGTCGTCGTCCACAAGGGCATGATCGGCGTCGGCAAGCTCCTCCCGCTCTCACTCGCCTGCGACCACCGCGTCGTCGACGGTGCCCGCGCAGCCCTCATGCTCGCCCGTATCGTCGAGATGCTCGCAGCCCCCGACTCCCTCCTCGGCCCCGCCCGCTAGGGGACCACACGAGCCCCGAGCGTAAGCGAGCGGGTGCCTTGCCCGGTCACCACGAGCCCCGAGCGTAAGCGAGTGGGGCCAGCTATGCGCACCCCTTGCGTTCCCCACAATTGCCGCTAAGCTCGCAAAAATGACGTATCTCATCACGTTCCACACCTACGGCACGTGGCTGCACGGGCACGACAAGGGCTCGGTCGATAACGAACACAACCAGATCGACACTCCACGCCTTCCGCCATCGCCTCCACGAATGAGCAACGAGCGAGCCTTGATGAAGAACAGGGCCATCAAGCTGAACCCCGAACACCGCTTTGTCGTCGACGCCACCATCCGCGAAGTCTGCAACTACCCCAAATGGAAACTGCACGCCCTCAGCGTCCGCTCAACGCACGTGCACGTCGTCGTGTCGGCCAAGCACGCGCCCGAACGCGTGATGAGTGACCTCAAAGCCTACTGCACGCGCCGGATGCGGGAAGCTCGCGTCCTTGACGCCGCTACCGAGCCTTGGTCACACCACGGCAGCACACGCTACGTCGACACCGACAACTCGTTCGCGAGGGCTAAGGCGTATGTCAACGACGAACAAGGCGAACCGCTCGAAATGACGCCGCCACTCGGCTGGAAGCGGTAACCCACTCGCTCACGCTCGGGGCTCGTCGCAACCCGGTCGCCACGAGCCCCGAGCGTAAGCGAGTGGGTGCCTTGCCCGGCTGCCACGAGCCCCGAGCGTAAACGAGAGGGTGCCTTGCCCGGTCGCCACGAGCCCCAATCCCTCGGCCGCCCACCCGCGTGAACCCTCACCTGCCACCCAATCCGCAACCAAAGAGCCGTTACCCTCCCACCATGCGCCTCCCCCCGCGCCTCCGCTGGCCCATCCTCACCCTCCTCTGCCTCCCTGCGGCCCTCACCGCGTTGCTCTGGCTCATCAGCCATTTCTGGTACATCTGGTACTGCTCCCTCTCACCCGGCACGACAATCCCCGGCACCAACCCCTCCCCGGCATGCACCAAGATCCGCATCCTCGCCGGCGCAATCCACTGCACCGACGACGCCGACTACGCACGCAACGTCATAGCGAGAATGAACGCAGGCCGTCCCATGCCCGGCTCAATGTCCCTCGGCACCATGTAAGACGGCAAAACCGGCTTCGCCCACAGTGGCCTCTCCATCCACTGGTCCCCCTACGGCTTCAGCGCAACCAACTGGACCCCACAGCTCTACGCCGGCAACTGGAGCATCCCCCTCTACCTCCCCTTCACCATCCTCCTCCTCCCACCGCTCACCTTCTGGCTCCTCACCCGCCCTCTCAAACCCGGTCACTGCCCAACGTGCAACTACAACCGCGCAGGGCTCCCTCTCGACGCCAAGTGCCCCGAGTGCGGATCAACCGCTCGATCGCAAGCGAACGCCCTCAATCGCTAGCGAACGCCCATTGAACATCGACCCACGTGCTCTTGGGTGCCGCCAAGTCCTCCGCCACGCGAGGACTCTGCCCAACCGCCAGTTCGATTCTCAGGGCCACTCTACACAGTCCCGCACACCCCTAATAAGGCTATTGTACGGATATTCCAAACAAAACCCTTGCACGCGGTCCATTCCTGTGGTAAACTTCCGTCCAAGCCGCCAAGGCAGGCCACACGCCGCCTTCCACGCGGCCAAACCCGGGGGGACCACACATGCTCAACATCGAAGCCGTCTACGCGCGCGCCATCGCCCGCGCCAAGATCTGCGCCATCAAGAACATCATCCTCCTTCTCGAAGAATCCGCCGACCCCGTCGAGTCACGCCACCTCTGCGCCCTGCTCATCCGCGCTGGCATCCCCACACCCGCCAAGCCCAAGCCGCCCGGTGACCTCCCGCCAGGCGCCGACGATGACACCGACCCAGACGACGACGGCCCCGGCGGCGGCGACATACCCCCCGGCGACCAGCACATCCTCGACCGTTACGACGCGCAGTCTCCCCTGCTCACCCCCGCCGCGCGCAGCCACGAAGAGGCCGCCCGGCGACTCGCCCCGCGCCCACCCGGCCCCCAGCCCGCTCCCCCAGCCTCACACCTCCGCCCAGGCCGAAGCGTCCGGCTTCCGCTCCATCCAGCGCTCCGGCGAGATCTGCACAAACCCGGACCTCTCGTAGAGCCGGTGGGCGTCGCGCGTCCCCAGCATCCAGCGCCGCAGCGTCTGCAGCTCCGGGTGCGCAAAGAGCCGCTCGAGCATCCCCACCGACAGCCCGTGGCCGCGGTGGCGCTCGTCAACGATCACATCGCACAACCACGCAAACGTGGC
>JAUXUZ010000498.1 GCA_030680655.1 Phycisphaerales bacterium | reverse complement strand
GCCTCTACCAGAGCCACAAGCAGATCGTCCTCAGCAGCGATGCGCCCCCCGAGGAGATCCCCGACCTCGAGGAGCGCCTCGTCTCGCGCTTCAAGTGGGGCCTGGTCACCGAGATCAGCCCGCCCGACTTCGAGACGCGCGTGCAGATCCTCAAGAACAAGGCGCGCCTCCGCGGCTTCGAGCTCACCGAGCCCGTGGCCCAGCGCATCGCCCAGCGCATCGACACCAACATCCGCGAGCTCGAGGGCGCCGTCATCAAGCTGCAGATGATGGCGACGATGGACAAGCGCGAGATCGACCTCGACCTGGTCAAGGCCGCCCTGGGTGAGCCGCCGACCAACGAAGAGCCCACGGTCCAGATCCCCACCATCATCGAGGCCGTCGCCGACTTCTTCGGCGTCAAGATGGTCGACATGCAGAGCAAGCGCCGCCAGCGCTCAGTCGCCCTCCCGCGCCAGCTGTGCATGTACCTGGCGCGCCGCAACACCCGCTTCAGCCTCGAAGAGATCGGCGGCTACTTCGGCGGACGCGACCACACCACCGTCATGCACGCGGTCAAGATCGTCCAGCTCCGCTGCACCACCGACAGCGAGTTCGGCCAGCAGGTCCAGTCGCTCGAATCACGCCTCCGCGGTGGGCGCACCTGAGTGGGCCCTCCTTCTCCCGCTCCTCGCGGGAGAAGGTGGTCGAGGCTTTGCGAGGCCGGATGAGGGTGCCTTGAATCCGCGGCGGCGGCGTCACCTGTTCGCCAAATCCGCCACCACCCGCTCCAGCCCCTCCACCACGCGACTCATCGCGTCGTAGTCGAGCGTCGACGGCTTGTCACTCGCCAGGTGGTAGTGCGGGTTGCGAAACGGCGCGGTGTCGGTCACCATCACCCCGTCGTACCCCTCCTGCCAGAACGCCCAATGGTCGCTCCACCCTACGCCCGGGAAGTACCCCGGCAGCGCCGCCCCCTCGCACGGGAACTGCGCCTCGCCGCGGAAGACCCGCACGCACCGACGCGTCAGCGTTCGCGAGCCGATGTTCCCCACGAAGCCGATGAAGTTCCCCTCCTGCGGATAGAACCCGCCCACCAGCGGCGGGTACTTCTGGTACCCCACCTCGTCGGTGTAAAACCCGATCGTCTCCAAACTCAGCATCGCCACGATGTCATCGCCCTTTGCGCGGCACGCCTTCGCGTAGACCCACGAGCCCATGTCGCTGGTCTGAAAGCAGGGCGGCTCCTCGTTGACGAAGAAGAGGAAGCGCACCTGGCGCGCCTGCCCCTTGCCGGCGAAGCGCCGCGCCAGCTCCAGCACGCCCGCCACACCGCTGGTGTTGTCGTCGGCGCCCGGTGTCCCCGCGAACGTGTCGTAGTGGGCGCCGATCACCACAACCTCTTTCGCGAGCGCTGAGCCCGCCGCCGGCGCGAGCACGTACTCAAGGTTCGGCGTCTTGGCGTTCCGCTCGACGAACGTCTGGCCCGGCTCGCCGAACCCGGCTCCGCGCATCTGCGCCATGATCCACTTCGCCGCCTCCGCCATGCCGCGCGGGTCGAGCGTCGATCGCTTGCCGACTTTCGACGCCAGGAACTCAACATCGGCGCAGATGCGCTCCGCGCTCGCCAGCTGCGCCGGCGTCGCCGCCGGCCGCGGGCCCGCGAAGCTCTCACCCGGCATCGACACCATGAGCCAGTAGCACCCGTACAGCACCAGTGCGATGACCGCGAAAAGCCCCGCCAATCGCTTCAACGCCCCCTTCGACACGACCTTAAACGCGCCCCTGGCAACCGGTACGCCTGGACTCAGTTCGTTGACCTGTGCGGCCGTGCGCGCCATGCACGTCCCTACGCGACCGCGAGTAAGTGGTTGCAAACATTCCACTCCATCGATGTGGTGGAAGAGGATAATGCATGAACGCGTGGAGCAGGTTTCCAACCTGCCCGGCTTTTCCAGTGATCGAGCCCCATGGTCGATCCCCGTCCATGGTCAACGGATGTCGGAACCGTACACGGAGACGGGCGTCAATTGGGCTGGTTAAAAACCTGCCCCACGATCTCTCTGCATAATCCTCTGGAAGCGAATCCGCAGACCGTTCAGTCAACGAGCGGGCATGAGGCGGGCGGGTTGAGAACCCGCCCCACGCGTACGCCTCAGCCCTTGCGCGAGCCGATACGATCTTCCGCACCCGTCCACGGAGCACCCGATGAACACACGTCACACCGCTGCGCTCCTCACCGCCGCGTTCGCCACCTTGAGCGCCGCCGCCGAGCCGCCGCCGCGCGCGCCCGATGCGACGCCGCCAAGCGCATCGCCGCCCGCACCGCGCGAAGGGCGCATCGACCTGCGCCCCAAGTGGGAGCTCAGCCAGGTGGTCCGCTACTCGATGAAGCAGACCAGCGACCAGCAGACGCCCAATGCCGACGACCCCGCCGACCCGCACAAGTCGCGCCTCGAACAGACCATCGGCCTCAAGATGACCGCCAAGGCCGTCGACGCCACCACCGGCGAGGCAACCGTCGAGATCGTCTACGAGTCGGTCAAAGCAAAGCTCGACAGCCCCCTGGCCACCGTTGACTTCGACAGCACCAAGCTCCCACCCAAAGGACCCAAGTCCCCCGCCCCCTCAGCCCCGCGCGACCCCTTCGACCAGATCGATGCGCTCCTCGCCGACCAGTTCAAGCAGATGGTCGGCACCACCATCACCATGAAGGTCGCACGCGACGGACGCATCATCTCCACCTCCGGCGGTGAGTCGCTCGCGCCCACCATGCTCCCGGGCATGACCGCCCCCGGCGCCGAAGCAATGAAGCAACTCGGCGGCCTCATCGGCCCCATCACCACCAACACATCCCCCGGCTTCGACGGGCTCGCCCGCGTTGGCGACCGCTGGACCCACCACGACCAGCTCAACGTCGGCCCCATCGGCGGGCTCGACCTCGCCACCACCTACGACCTGCGCACCCACACCGCCGGCACCGCCAAGGTCTACTTCAAGGGGCACGCCGACGGCAACCGCAGCAGCGGCCTCCCACTCCCCGTCGGCCTCGACAGCGCCGACCACTCCGGCACGTACGCCTGGGACACCCGCCGCGGCCAGCTCATCCGCTGCGAGTTTGAGCAGAAGGTCACCATGAGCGGCTCCCTCACCGGCGGCAAGCCCGCCACCGCGACCACCGCGGTGGTGATCGAACGCATCGACAAGAAGTGAGCGTTAGACCCGGCCTTACTTCTGTCCTTGGTGATGCAATGCGCATAGAGAAGACCACCGGCCGCCACAACTAGCGGCCGGTTGAATCTAAAGCACAAGGCGCTGCACGCCAGTCGCTCGATCAGGCTCAGCCGTTCAGTTGCAGCCGCTGAAGAAGTAATCGATGAACACGACGAAGTCGTTGTTGTCAAACTGCCCGTCAGCGCCGGGTGCGCCGCCCTGGCTCCCCATGTCGGCGCGCGGGTTGGCGGTGAAGAAGTAGTCGATGTAGACGACAAAGTCGTTGTTGTTCAGCACGCCGTCGCCGCACGAGACGGCCTGGCCGACCTGCCCGCCGATGTCGACTCGTGTGGTGATCCGCTGGCCGCTGCCGGAAGCGCCGCCGCGCTGAGCGGTGCGCGGGCTCTGGATTCCTGTCACGCGGCCCGCTTCTCGCGGGTGAGCCTTACGACCAGCCAGAGGCCGAAGAAGGCGATCGCCAGGCCGAGCATCCCGCTCATCAGCACCACCCAGTGCGCACCGCGCAGCGAGCCGATCAGCACGACCGGCGTCACGTTGCCGGTGTAGCTCGAAGACGACGCCGTCTCGGTGAACCCGCGCCGACGGGTGCCGAAACTCAACCCCGATGAAGTCGACGTTGAGGAGAACGACGACACACCGCCGAAGGTGCCGCCACCCGCGGACTTGGTGATCGCGTCATCGACCACCGACCTGACCCGCTTGGTCAGCTCCGGGTCCGGCTCGCCCTCGGCAACCGCGGCGATGAGCTTCGCGGCCGCATCGTCGCTCCAGGCTGAGCCGACGGCCGCGGGCATCGTCGGCGCGGCGGCCAGGGTGTTCGACGCGGCGTCCACGGTGAACTCGATCTTCTTGCCGGCGGGCCCGGTCAGCGTGACATCGGCCTCGAGCGTGAGGGGGGCCTTCTCACCGGCCAGTTGCTCGCGTTTGGCAACCACGGCGATCGAGTTGATCGGGCCAATGCCAGACGAAGTCTGGTTCACGATGCCGGTGGTGAGCGTGCGCGTGAACGTCTTGACCAATTGGGCGTGGACGGGGAGCATGCCCAGGCCGACGAGCACGAACCAGGCGATGCCCAGCGGCACGGCGGGCGAACCGCGCCGGCCGAGCTTCATGTCCGGCGCGAGGATGCCGACGCTGAGGAAGTTGCCGCCGCACTCGGGGCAGACGGAAAGGCCCGCCGGGTTTGGGGCGAGCTGGTAGCCGCAGCGCCCGCAGAGTGGGACGGAGGCGGCCCGCGACCCCTGTCGCCGGTAGGCCAGGGCGCCCACCACAACGAGCACGACGACCGCGACGAGCAAGATCAGCACGATGATGAACGCAGAGCCGGCAACCATCAAGACAAGGATACCGCGTAACGGCCGTTCGGCTCCGCGCGGCCCGCGGGTCAGGCGCGGAGCCGGGCGAAGAACGCCCGCAGGAGCTCGGCCGACTCCTGGGCCATGACGCCGCCGATCGGTGCTACGCGGTGGTTCAGACGGGGGTCTTCGGTGAGGCGCATGAGCGTGCCGCAGGCGCCGGCCTTGGGGTCGGGCGCGCCGTAGACCAGGCGTTGGACGCGGGCGTTGACGATCGCGCCGGCGCACATGGGGCAGGGCTCGAGCGTGACGGCCAGCCCGCACCCATCGAGGCGCCATCCGCCGGCGGCGGCCGCGGCGGCCTTGATGGCGATGACCTCGGCGTGCGCGGTTGGGTCGTGGTCGGTCTCGCGCCGGTTGTGCCCCTGACCGATGATCGCACCGTCGGCGAGGCGGTAGACGGCCGCGCCGATGGGGACCTCGCCGATCGCCTCGGCGGCGCGGGCGAGCTCAAGGGCGCGCACCATCGCGGCCAGATCGAAGAGGGTGGGCTCGGCGGGGCTTGTACCCCCTTGTGGGCTCACGGGCCGCCGCCTTCACCGTCTGACGCCGCGGCGGTTTCGCCCATCACGCGCGACGCGGGGAAGAGGGTGATCAGCAGCAGGCCGAGCTCGTAGAGCAGGTACATCGGTACGAAGATGACGACCATGCTGAGCGGGTCGGGTGAGGGCGTGAGGAGGGCGCCGAGCACCGCGCAGACGATGAACGCGTACTTGCGGTACTTCTTTAATACTGACGGGTTGACCACGCCGGCCCATCCCAGCAGGAGCACGACGACGGGCGTCTGAAACGCGCCGATGGTCGCCACGCAGGTGGTCACGATCAGGTCGAGCGTTTCGCGCAGGCGGTACTGCTGGGCGATGGTGCCCGAGTGCGAGAGAGGCTGGCGGACGATGTCGGCGACGCCGTCCTTGACGCCGATGCAGACGCACCGCTCCATGAGCGACTTGTTCACCCACTCCATGCCCATCTCCGGCGACGGCGGGTCAAAGTCGAGCACGGCGACGGAGGGGACGAGCTTGACGCCCTGCGGGAGGGCCTCGAGCCTGGTGCGCGGCTCGATGATCGTGGCGTTGAAGCCGATCAGGAAGCCGAGCATGACCTTGAGCACGACGAAGTAGGCGAAGGCGAGGCCGCCGATGGTCATCACTGCGCTGAAAGGCGCGAGGATGTAGATGAAGCGCTTCTCTTTGGAGTAGAGCCCGGGGGCGATGAACTTCCAGAGCTGGTAGATGATCCACGGGCCGGCGATCGAGAGGGTGATGATCGCGGCGATCTTGACGTACGCGGCGAAGGCCTCGAGGGGGTTGTTGAGCTGGTAGTTGGCGGGCTCGCCAGCCGCCTGCAGCGCTTTGGAAGCGGGGTCGATGGCGATGCGCACCAGCCGGTCGCCGAAGATCAGACAGATGGCGAAGACCGGGGCGAGGATCAGCACCGAGAGGAGCACGCGCTTGCGCAGTTCCTCCAGGTGCTCACCCAGGCCCATGACGCCGTCTTTGTTCCGCCGTTCGATTGCCTTGTCGAGCATGTGCGGGTGACCTTAGGGGGGGCT
>JAUXUZ010000495.1 GCA_030680655.1 Phycisphaerales bacterium | reverse complement strand
CCCTCTCACCGCCCGAACCTTGCTCAAGACCTCGGGCAAAAATGCTTGCCCACCGAAGCCCGGGTTGACGGACATGACCAGCGTGAGGTCGGCCTCGTGGACATGGGGGAGGATGGCTTCAACGGGGGTCGGGGGGTTGATGGCGATGCCGGCGGAAAGGCCGAGGGCGCGGATTCGGCCGACCAGGGCCCCCACCGCCTGCCCCTTGACGACCTCGATATGGAACGTGAGGTTGTCGGCACCGGCCTTGGCGAACGGCTCGACGTACATGCCCGGGTCTTTGACCATCAGGTGCACATCAAGGAATGCGTCGGGGCAGGCCTTCCGCAGGGCGCGGCACATGTCGGGGCCCATGGTGAGGTTTGGAACAAAGTGACCATCCATCACGTCGAGGTGGAGCAGGTCGGCACCGGCCTGGAGCACCGCGGTACACGCCGCGCCCATGTTGGCGAAATCGGCCGCGAGGATCGACGGGGCGATGAGCGGGCGCGGCTGCTTGGTCGTGAAGAGACCGGTGGCGGTTGGGGAGGGCATCGCGGGATGGTATCGGCGGCTGCGCGGGAACGGCGATGGCACCGGTCATGTCGATCGCGGCGGGCGGGCGTTCTCAAGGCGCAGCACGGCGTTGATGACGCTCAGGTGCGAGTAGGCCTGGGGCAGGTTGCCCAGCGCGGTGGAGGATTCGCCGTCGAACTGCTCGGTGAGGTTGCCCGTCGGCCCGGCCTGCGCCAGCACCGCCTCGAGCAGGCCCGACGCTTCGTCGATCCGCCCGAGGGTGACGAGCGATTCGACGAGCCAGCAGGTGCAGATCACCGAACCGGCCAAGCGGCCGGGGAGCCCGTCGTCGTACCTGTACCGCAGCACCGTGTTCCCTCGCCGCAGTTCGCGTTGAACAGCGTCGACGGTGCTCGCCCATCGGGGGTCGTCGTGCCTGATCAGCCCGTGGAGGCCGATCTGAAGGGCCGTCGCGTCTACGTCTGCCGAGCCGTACGAAACGGTGAACGCTCCGACCCGATCGTTCCAACCGTTCGCGAAGATGTCGTCGGCGATGCTCGACCGCAGCGCTTCCCACGCCGGGTTGGCCGCGCTGTGCAGCGCGCTGTGTACAGCGAGCGCGCGGGAGACAGTGCGCCAGCACATCAGGCGGGAGTGAACGTGGTTGCAGCGAGCGCTCCTGATTTCCCAGATCCCGTGGTCGGGCTCTCTCCAGCGCGTGCCCACGGCCTCGACCATTGAATCAACGAGCCTCCAGTGGTCCGCGCAGACGGGGACTCCTCGCTCGGCCATGGTGGCGAGCATGTCGGCGATCGGTCCGAACACGTCGAGCTGCGTCTGCTGCGCTGCCGCGTTGCTCAGCCGAACGGGGCGGCTCTGGTCGTAGCCGCAGAGCTCGTTGATCTGGCCCTCGGGGGGAAGGTCCTCACCGGTGACGGTGTAGAGCGGGCGCAAGCTTCCGGGCTCTTCCATCCTTGCGATGAGGCCCACGAACCAGTCGGCAAGTGCAATCGCTTCGTCCTTGCTGCCCAGGCGAAGGAGCGACGTGGCGGCCATCGAGGCGTCGCGCGGCCAGCAGTATCGGTAGTCCCAGTTTCGAACACCCCCGAGCTGTTCGGGGAGGCTCGTTGTGGCGGCGGCGAGGATTGCGCCGCTGGGGCCGTGGGTAAGCGCCTTGAGCAGGACCGCGCTGCGTAGCACCGCCTGCCGGTGGAGCACCGGGAGTGTCAGGCGTGCCGCCCAGTCTTCCCAGACGGAGACTGTCTGCTGCCTGCGTTCGGGCTCGGGTGGGCAGGGCGCATCGTGGCACTGGGTGCCGTACCTGAGTTCGATGGTGAGCTTCCCGCCGATCGCGTCGAGGTCAACACACGCCTCGGCGGTCTGGTGAGAGCCGTGCTCGATGATGTTCCAATCAACGTCGGGAGAGACCAGGACGGCCGGGTCGTGCGCGTCGGGCACGTCGATGAAGCCGTCTGCGACACTCAGTGGAGTCGCGAGCCGGCCAAAGTCAACGCGCGGCGCAAAGACG
>JAUXUZ010000492.1 GCA_030680655.1 Phycisphaerales bacterium | reverse complement strand
TGCCCCCGACGCCCGAGAACGAGCCCTTGAGGTTAATGGCGAAGCTGACCGTGCTGGTCCACTCCGCACGCACGTAGCCCGCGTAGCCGATCCGCGGCTCGAGCACGTCACCCCAGCCCATGACGCCGCACGCGGGCGAGTAGTTGGCGGTGGAGGCGTTGTCACGCGCCGACTCGTAGTCGGCCCAGTCGAGGCCGTCGGTCACGCCGTCGCGGTTGAAGTCGCCCCCGGGGTGGTTGATGAGCACCAACGACGAGAGTGCATCATCGTCGTCGCCGTTGCCGCCGGTGGTGTTGCAGCCGGCGGGTTCGGGAGGGGTTGATCAGGCCGCTGGAGGTTCAAGGCTCAAGGCACACCGACCGTCGGGCGCGGCGACTGCCGGGCATCAGTCGAGGTTCTGACCGTCAAGCTGCGATACAGGCAGTGGTGTCCGCCGGTACGGTGGCACGATTCGAGAAAGCCCCGGTGCCACCCCGCCGCCACCACGCTGAACTGGCTGTCGCTGAGCTGGTAGTACCCCCCGTCGAGCTGGTCGCCCGGTGGGGCGATGGAGCTGATGGTGGGCAGGTCGCTGCCGAAGCAGCCGTCGGGGACGCCGTCGCCCGCGCTGCCAAAGCCCTCGATGCCGCTCCCGGCGTCCACCCGGCGGTAGACCGCGTCGTCGGTGCCGCGCAGGCCGTACATCTGGTGCTCGATCCAGCTCTTGCTCCCGCTCAGCCAAGGACGCCACAGACGCTCCTGGGCCACCTGCCACCCGCCGGTGTAGGTGAACCAGCGCACACGCAGGATCGACGCCGCGCTGAGCTGGCTTCCGGCGCCCGCCGTCGACCAGCGGCGGGCCTGGCGACGCCACTCAACCGTCCGCCACGACAGGCCGTTGTAGCGGTGGTCGACCGTGTCGTAGGGGTCCATCACCCCGCCGTTAGTAGTGGTGGCGATCGACGACGGGGCCGGTCGGCCCACACGCACCAGCCGGTTCCATGCGTCGAACTCGACGCTCGTGGGGCTCCACACGTTGCCGGTGCACATAAAGCCTGGGTCGTCGCCCGGCAGCCCGATCTACACACGCAGAGGCAAGCCCACCGAAGAGGGCGGCGTAACAGGCATGTGCTGATGGATTCTCAGAGTCGAACAGCTAACCCTTCTTAGGCCACCGCTCCCGCCACCAAGGCTTTAAGCGGCCGGCCCGCCATTCTTCCAGTGTGACCTTAGCCGTTGAACGGTCTTCCCACTCTTTCGCCAATTGCAAGGATTCCAAGCGCTTCTCGGCCGCGTCCGGGACATGCCACAAGCCCAGCGCGGCAGCATCCAACGCAACGCATTCCCGTTCATCAGCGATTAGCATCAACAAGATGCTCCTGAATTGCTCAGAGTCTTCTTCGTATCTTGCAAACAACTTAGTAACATCTTTAGATAGTTTATTGGCCTTACCTATCTCTCCACTATGATAATGCTTGTTGCGAAGAATATTCATATCGATGAATGCACGCACAAACTCACCGAAACTAGACTGAGTCTCGCTCAAGGAAGCCTCCCGTTCATGGCGTCGGCGAGCCGGTCCATCCCAAACTTCGTCTGTTCCTCCCATGACTTGCTACCCAACCAATTGCGCACCCGCTGCCCGCCCGTAAACTGGGGCGTCGAGTTGTAGTAAGCAGCGAGCTTGTTGTTCATCTCCGCGGGGATGGCCACGACGTTGCCGACTGAGTTGATCTGCTCACGGGTAAATCCGGCGCGTGTGCTAGCCCCCTGCGACTGTTCAACAATATGGTGCCACAGTTGGCCTGGGGGAAGCTCAGGCAAGCCTTTTTTCAGGGCTCGGAAGCTGCTAAAGCTGGTCGCCGCGTCGACTGCCTCGCCCGCGCGGTTGACCACCGCTTGGAATCCCGCGGCGATCTCGGAACCGTCCTTGCCAATCTGAACGCCCTTGTCGGCGCGGCGGGTGAACAGGGCCGCGAAGGCCGCCGTGCTGAACTGCGGCGCTTCCGACGCGAGGTGGGCGAACCCCTTAGCCCCCATCTTGGCCATCGAAGCCGCCCCGCTCACGGTTCCTCCGGTCACGGTGTCGGCCAGCACGCCCTCTGCCTGACTTGCCGCCTCCTTCATGCCGCGGTCGGCGTATTCGCGAACGGCGTTGTTTACATCGCGCGCGTCGACAGCGACCTGACCACCTGTCTTCTTATCTCTAGCAAGATCTGTGACGGTCTCGTTGCGCTCCCGCTGGCTGTCGCGGACACCTTTGCTAAGTGAGGGAGACCCATCTCCAACAAAGAAGTCATGCAGGATCTGAGAGAGCCACCCTCGATTCTCGCCCTGCTTAGCCTTCTCTGGCTCGTCTCCCCTCAACCCCATCGGGTCCACCAACCCCCACGGGTTGGCCCGCACATACAGGTACATGCTCAGCCCGTCGATGTACCCGGCGGGGTCGCGGTTGATCCACCGGCTGGAGATTGGGTCGTAGAACCGGTTGCGCGCCAGCCACCAGTTGCCCCCGACGCCCGAGAACGAGCCCTTGAGGTTAATGGCGAAGCTGACCGTGCTGGTCCACTCCGCACGCACGTAGCCCGCGTAGCCGATCCGCGGCTCGAGCACG
>JAUXUZ010000491.1 GCA_030680655.1 Phycisphaerales bacterium | reverse complement strand
CCCTCTCCCGCTGCGCGGGCGAGGGAGGTGGCCTTGTCGCGTTGGGGGCGCTTACCCGTGCGCGGCAAGGGCCTGCTCCACGCCGCGTTTGATCGCGGGCCACTTGGCCGCCGGCGACTTGCTGACGGTCATCCAGTCCTTGTGCAGCAGCAGCCCCGCGACACCCTCGACGGCGAAGAGCGCTGCCGCGAGCGGGTGCGCTGCCGCCGCCGCGGCCGTGCGGAACGGCAGCGATTCATCCGAGACCGACCCGCTCAGCACGCACTTGAGCGCGTGGGGGTTGGGCGTCGGCTCGTAGCGGACGATGGTGACGGCCATGGCCGGTTGTAGGCAGGGTGCGGCGGGGGCCGCGTCCTCCGGCAGCCGGCCACTACACTCGTGCAGCCCCCCCCGCCTCCCCCCTGCCCATCCTTTATGTTCGACCGACTCACCAACCTGTTCGACCGCATACGCGACTACGACTGGTGGCAGGTGGCCGTCGAGCTGGTGGTGATCTGGATCATCGTCTTCGTGGTGGTGAAGCTGGTCGAAGGGACGCGCGCCGCCGCGGCGCTCAAGAGCGTCTTCTTCCTGGTCGTCGTGCTCTCGCTGGTCATCCGCATCCTGGGTGTGCAAGACGCCCTCGCCCGGCTCAACTTCCTCTACTCGTCGATCGTCGCCGTCGCCGCGATCGCCCTGATCGTGATCTTCCAGCCCGAACTCCGCCGCGGCCTCACGCGCCTGGGTGAGACCGGCTTCTTCGGCCGGCGCATCGCCCCCGCCACCGAGACCGTCGACGCCGTCAGCCGCGCTGCCGCGATGCTCAGCAAGGCGCGCTTCGGCGCCATCATGGTCATCGAGCGCAACACGCCGCTCAAAGAGCTGATCGAGGGCGGCACGACGCTCGACGCCGAGGTCTCGGCGATGCTGCTGCAGACGGTCTTCTTCCCCGGCACCGCCCTGCACGACCTGGCGGTGGTGATCCGCAAGGACCGCATCGTGGCCGCGGGTGTGCAATTGCCGATGGCCGACGCCGCCGACACGCCCGACCCGTTGCTTGGTGCCCGCCACCGCGCTGCCATCGGTGTGAGCCTGGAGACCGACGCGATCGTCGTGGTCGTCAGCGAGGAGACGGGTGTGATCTCGCTGGCCGAGCGCGGCGACTTGACGCGGAACCTCAACGAGGCCGAACTCCAGGGCCTGCTGCTGCTGAAGCTCAACAAGGGCCTGGTGACGGCGATGCAGGAAGAGCCCGACAGCGTGGAGATGGAGCCGCCCCCCGAGGGCGAGGCCGAGCACGAGGAGGCGCGGACGTGAAGACACCGAGCCGAACACAGAAGACACCGAGGAGGGCGGAGGAACACAGCGTGAAATCAGGGTGTGTGTTGTCCCCCCGCTCAACCTTCTTTCCTTCTCCTGCCTTTCTCTGTGTTCCTCCGTGTCCCTCCGAGTGCTCTGTGTTCCCGTCCTTGAACGGAGCTTCCTATGTGGGGTAAGGTGCGCACCTTCGGGCTGGTGACGCTCGTCACCGTGCTGATCTGGGTCTGGGCCGACGCCGAGACGCAGCGGGGTGACCTGCTGCGCCCTGTCGATGGGCGCATGGTCGCCGTCGATGAGGCGGAGCTGACCCTCGATGCGCTGCCGGTGATGATCGCGCTGCCCGCGGCGGGCGCGGCGGAGTGGCAGCGTGCCAGCCCGCACACCACCGAGCTCAACCGCATCACCATCGTCGGCCCTCGATCGGTGATCGAGCGCCTGCAGGACCCCCACGGCGGGCTGCGGCTGGCCGCGATCCTGACGCTCAAGCGTGAAGACTGGCAGGCGGGCACCGTGAGCAAGAACGTAGAGCTCTCACCGGGCGGCCTGGGCCTCCGCTTTGTCGGCCCCGCGCCGATGGTGCGGGTGACGATCGGCCCTTGACCGGCCACACTTTGGCCGATGCAACAGAGGCCCGACCGGCAGGGGCCGTGCTTTCGGGAGCGGAGCGCACGAAAGCCGGAAGTTGAGTGGCCAGCCGAAGGCTCTGCGTTCTCCGTTTTGCCCCCATCCCACAGCAACGCCCAACCCTTGCCCACGTTTCGCCCGAGCACACCGAAGAAGGCAGGAACTCAAAGAACGCAAAGAGCGCGAAGGGCTCAAAGAGGCTCCGCGTGCTCGAAGCCGACGGCACCCACGCGCGGGGAAGAGTGTTTTTTACAACGAAGGTACCGAAGGTATCGAAGGGGAAGAGAACGCCGCTGCCACAGAGGCCCGACCGGCAGGGAGGGCGCCCAAACCTCAACATATCCGCAACGGCCACACCGGCCCACGCTCCCAAAGGCAGGCCGCGGACCGTGCGAACGGGAGCAGAGCGGACGCCGAGCCGGAAGAACGATCGCCAGGTCGCCGAGGCGACCTGATCATCATTGCGGATAGACGCGGATCAGAAGGGGGAGGGGGCACTTTTTACAACGAAGGGACCGAAGGTATCGAAGGGGGAAGAAGGGGACCGTGCGAACGGGAGCAGAGCGAACGCCGAGCCGGAAGAACGATCGCCAGGTCGCCGCGGCGACCCGATCATCATTGCGGATCAACACGGATCAGAAAGGGGGGGGAAAGGAGAGGGAGAGAGGGGTGGAGAGGAGAGTGGAACGCCAGCGCGAAACCGATGCGTCGGATCGGCGGAGAGCGGCCGCCCGCCCCCCCAGCGAGCCCCCTCACCAAAAGCATGCCTTGGCCTTGAACCTGATTCGGTTAGACTTCAACCTCGCCGGGTTGAACCGTGATGCTGGGGTGTGCCCTGAGTGCGGAAAGCAGAAATCGGGTTAACCACAGAGGCACAGAGAACACAGAGAAAGGCGGAAGGCAGGAAACTCGAAGGTGAAAGGCAAAGAGCTGGAAGGTCTCAAAGAAGAATGAACCGCGGCCCGCTCATCTTCGAGTCCTTTGAGCCCTTCTTCTTCCTCTTTGAGTTTCCTGTCTTCTCTGTGCTCTCTGTGTCTCTGTGGTAAAAACGCCTTGGCCCTGAGCGGCGGGTGGCCGGTCTAACCGCGGGGCCGAATCGACGGGTGGCACGGTCAAGCCGTCTTCGGCTTGCCCGTGTTTTTTCTGGGGGGGGTGGCGTGGCCGGGGAAGGGGCAAGCCAGGGCGCGCCGGGCTGACGCTGCCTTCGACCGGTGGCAGCGGGCAGTTCGCCGTCGCCAGCGTGAAGCTGGCGGCGTGAGGGAAGGAAGAAGTGACGAGTCACGAGTTGAAGCATCAAACAGCGAGCCCCGGGCGAGGACGTCCGGGGCTTTTCGTTGACCCTGTGCTCCGTTACGTGGGGGCTCTTGTGCTTCCTGCTATCAGAACCGTCCACGCCCCCACGTTATCAAAAAACTGCCTTTGTATTCTCACCGTGGCATCGGCCCCACATCCATGATCGCGCACGCCTG
>JAUXUZ010000489.1 GCA_030680655.1 Phycisphaerales bacterium | reverse complement strand
TACGGCACCATGGATTACGAGATCACCGAGTTCCGCATCAACGACCTGGTCAAGGTCGACATCCTCATCAACGGCGACCGCGTCGAGGCACTCTCGATGATCTGCCACCGCACCACCGCCGACTACCGCGGCCGCCTCCTGCTCAAGAAGCTCCAGAAGCAGATCGACCGCCACCAGTTCGAGATCCCCCTCCAGGCCGCCATCGGCGGCAAGATTATCGCCCGCGAGACCATCAAGGCCTTCCGCAAGGACGTCACCAGCAAGTGCTACGGCGGCGACGTCAGCCGCAAGCGCAAGCTCCTCGACAAGCAGCGCGAAGGAAAGAAGAAGATGAAGTCCGTCGGCCGCGTGATCATCCCGCAGGAGGCCTTCATGGCCGTCCTCGACCAAGCGGAGGATTGAGCCCGCCCCTCCCTCGCCCGCGCAGCGGTAGAGGGTGGCCGAGTCCGCGAGGTCGGGTGAGGGTGCCTTGATTCCTTCTCCCCGCATGGGAACGGCTGCCTTTCACCCCTCGCCTAGCAGGCGCACGAAGCCAGCCGGCAGGCTCGCCTGCCGGTCAATGCCCATCACCAACCAATCTTCCCCCAGCCGGCCAACGCTTTGGTATTCTCCGCGGATGTCTTCCCCCCATCCAACAGAGGAATACACCCCGAAGGACCGCCCGTTCGAGCCTGCGACTGGCAACGACGACACCCTCGAAGCCGTCGACAAGTACGCTGATCGGTTTCTCGGGGGCGTCCAAACCGTGCTTCACGAGGTCATGTCCGACCTGATTCACCTCGACGTCCACATCTGTCCCCCAACCCCGGGCCGCGACTGCTACACGCTCATCACCTCCGGCATGAGCGACCGCCCGATGCCCAAGGCCGACGAGTGGGGCGTGCCCCCCTACGCCGAACTTATGCTGCGCCTCCCGTCGACGTGGCCGATGCCAAAGACCCTCGATGTCGTCGCCGACTACCAAACCGATGCCACGTGGCCCATCGATGTCCTGAAGAAAGCCGCCCGCATGCCCCACGACTGCGACTCCGCGCTGGGCTACGGGCACACGATTTCGTTTGACCGCCCGCCCGGCCCGCTCCACACCAGCGTGCGTTTCGTCAGCCTCATGCTCCTGCCCACCGTCCAGCCTGTCGAGGTCGCGGATTCCTTTACCACCCGCGACGGGAGGACGGTGTACGTCTACGTCCTCCATCCGCTCCTCCCGGACGAACTCGAGCACAAGCTGAAGGAAGGCAGAGCCGACTCGCTCTTCCCCTACATGGATGCGTGCAAACTGAGCGAGGTCATCGACGTGAACCGCCCGAGCGTGCTGCGATCACCCCCCGCACTTCCCGCCCAAAACCAGCCAGACCGTTTCCCGCCCAGCCAAAGAAATGGTGGCGATTCGGCCTTTGAAGACAGGTAGCTCCTGCCTCACCTCCCCGCCCCATCATTCCACGTCCCCCACCCGCCCACCACCCGCTTCAACTCCCTGATCACCTCATCCCCCACCTGCTTCCGCGGAATCGCCACGATCCACCACGACCGCGACTGCACGAACAGGTACCCCTCCGTCTCCGACACGCGCGCGACCGCCCGCGGCCCGATCACGTGCACCTCACCGTTCAGTTCCGTCGTCAGCCCCGCGTCGTTGAGCGTCGCCCGCACCAGCCCCGTCCGCCGCGCGAGCTGGCTCTCCGAAGTCATGGCACGCACGACGTGCCTCGACACCTTCGTCGTCCCGTTCGCCTGCCGCCTCAGCGTGCTCGACAGCGCAACCCCGATGAACGTGAACACGCCCGCTGCAGGCAATAGAAAGACCGCGAGCCCGACACCGAGCCCCGCCAGCCCCAGCCGATCGACCACCCAAAGCCCGACGCACACCAGCAGCAGCCCGATCCCGATGGCCAGGTGCTTCAGCCCTTTGCGAAAGAGCGCGCGCGACTCCGCACGCCCCACCTCGTCGAGCTGCTGCGACTGCACGTAGTACGCCAGGATGTTGTCCGCATCGACCGTGTACTCAAACGTCATCCCCGCAGCCTAACAAATCCAGCCCTCACCTTTACCCCAGGTATTCTTTCGCTCCACCCCGCAACCCCCACCCCCCCACCCTCGCACAGTCCCGCATGCCCGCCCCCCACCGCAACCACACGTGTTCACGGTGCACCTACTCCGTCGCGGGCCTCCCCGCCCGCGGCACCTGCCCCGAGTGCGGCAGCACCTACGACACCATCGACGGCGTGCCCGAGACGCTCGGCGAGGCGGCCCGCGCATTCCCACGCCGCCTGCTCATCGCCCTGCGCGACGCCTGGCCCTGGTTCGCCGATCGCTACGTCCCTTCATTCCCAAACGCCGCACGCGCCGGCAGCATCCTCATCTACTCGGCCGCCCTCATCATCATCGGCGCGCTCGCCTTCGACGCCGTCACCAATCAGTTCGGCATCCTCCGCCCGCGCTTCACTCCGCGCGCCACAGGCCCCAGCCTCTTCAGCGAGATGCTCGCAAGCACACTCCACTGGGCGCCGCTCTTCCTCGCCATCTACGCCGCGGCTGTTGCGATCCAGGGCATCGCCCGCCACCGCATCGTCATCACGCCAAGCGCTGTCGTCACCGGCTACCACGCGCGCGTATTCGGGCTCCTCGCCCTCGCCGCGGCCATCGGCCTGGTCGGCGTCTTCGCCTGGGTTCGTGTCTCGGTTCCGTAACGCCCTCGTCAGTTGATCGACCCACATGCAGGCCACGCAACCAGGCACCAACCCGGCCGCGCCCCCCGACGCCCCCGCGCGCCACTGCCCCGCCTGCGATTACTCACTCCTCGGACTCCCCATCAGCGGCACCTGCCCAGAGTGCGGCATCCATTACGACGCGTCCTCCGGCTCTGTCCTCACCCCCGCCGACAAAGTCGCCCTCGCCCCTCGCTGCCACCACTGCCTCTACAACCTCTCGGGCCTGCCCGCCGCCGGCCCGTGCCCCGAGTGCGGCCGCCCCTACGACACCGCCGACGGCCCGCCCCCGTCCCTCGCCGAGCAGATCGACGCGTTCCCCGGCCGACTCTCCATCGGTCTCCGCGATGCGAAGCCGTGGTTCGGGGAGCGCTTCCTCCCCAGCGCACACAGCGCGGCCGTCATCTTGCTCGTCCTCGGCACCGCCACGCTGCTCATCTGGATCGCCTGGGAATCCATGCGAGCCGTCTTCAACAAGTTCGCCGTCACCAACCACGGCCACCGACCAACAGGCACCCAGTCAATGCCGCTCACCATCGGCCGCGCGATCGCCGATGCCGCCGTGTTCCTCGCTCACGCGCTCCCCTACGCGCTCGTCGTCGCGGCCCTCGTGATCGCACACGAAGGCATCCAGCACAAGCGCGTGCACCTCTCACCCACCCTCACGCTCACCGGAACCGAAGCGCGAAGCCTCGGCCGCTTCGCCCTGTACTCCGGCCTCGCGCTCGCGGCCTTCCTCTTCTGGTCCAGCCTCAGCGCGTGACGCCAGCGCAACTGCGCTCCACCAACTTCCCTATCCGTCCCGTGTGCCACACCGGTCCTCTCCGCGCGAGCACAGTTCGTCCGAGCTATCTCGCCGGATGCACCATTTCCACACCCATCTTTCTCGGACCAAATCGCACCACCGCGAATCCCCGTCACGCGCTCCGCGAAACCACACACGTCGGCACGAACAGTTCAAACCGACAACGCCCTGCCCCCAACCGTAAAGGAGTCTCCCGTGCTCTCCCGTTCAACCCTGGCACTCTCAGCGTTCGCCCTCCTCGCCGCCGGCGGTGTGATGGGGGGGGCCGCCGCAGGACCAGACGACATGAACAAGCGCGGCGGACGCGACCACGACTCAAGCTTCAACGTCCGCGTCAACATCGGCGGCGGCAGTTTCTACCGCGCCCACCGCGAGCCCCCGCGTCCGGTCTTCTGTGCAGAGCCCGCCCCCGTCATCGCCGAGGTCGCGCCGCGCACGCTCGAAATCCAGGCCTACCAGGCAGGCGACACCGTCATCATCCTCGCCCGCGGCGAGAACACCACAAGCGGGTTCGTCACCTCACTTGAGCACGACAACCGCTGGGGCAGCCGCTACGACGGAACCGCACGCGTCGTGCTCCACAACTACGGCCCCATCTACACCTCGCCGCGCGCACAGGTCTGCTCACCCTTCGCCGTCAGCGGCGGCTTCGAAACCCGCGAACACCTCACCGAGATCAACGTATGGATAGCAGGCCAGCAGCGCTGCATCCCCATCCAACGCATCGAACAGATGCCCCACGCACGCTGAAGACACCGCACGCTTCCAAATCTCCCAGCCCATTTCCCTTGGGGCCCCCCCGTCACGTTTGGGGGGGCCTTTTTGTTGAACAACTCCAACTGCCTCCCCACCTCTCCCGCTCCCAGCCGGGCCGTGCGCATGGGCGCAGCCCATTGAGCCGGAAGCCGAAGAGTGCGGTCCGAAAGACCGCTTCAATACTGCCAAGGCTTGGCGAGGCGGGTGAGGGTGACTTGACTCCTCTATGCCTCCCGCCCAGAGGGCGCCCTGACGTTGCCACGGACTTCAGTCCGTGGTTGGAATGCCCTCGTGTCTCCCTGGCCCAGCGGGCCAACTGACCTCTCCACCAACCCCCTCAATTCACCCCTCTATCCCCTCAAAAGAGGGTTTTGTTCGGTATTCGCCAAATATCCTTGCGCACCCCAAACACGTCATGTACACTCCTGCCTGAACGCTCCGGGACGGGGCAAGGGGTCGGGGGGACCGGCCATTCCACGCGCCCAAGCCAACGCAAAGGAAGCACCGATGCCATCCATCCAGGCCCAGTTCAACGAAGAGGTCATCCAGGCCCACCGCGAGGCCCTCCAAGCCCTCCGCGAACTCCTCGCCGAAGAGACCGACCCCCTCGAACGCCGCCGACTCGCCATCGCCATCCTGCGCGCGCGTCCCGTCAAAGACACCGAACCGCCGCCCCCTGCTCCCGACGCCGCAGGAGACCGGGCTCTCGGGAGCAAAGCGCACGAGAGCCAGAAGTCGCGTCGCACGCGCCGCGGGAACTCCTCAGGAAGCTTCGCGGCGGCGGATGAGGGAGCTTCCGCACCAGCCCCCATCACACCAAGAGCCGCCGAGCCCATCGACCGTTTCCGCCGCCCAACCACCCCCGCCGCGGGCACCCTCGCCGCGCACGCCGGCACCAACACCCCCGCGCCCCACACGCCGCAGAACCACACGTCACCTCCACCCCCAAAAACACAGCCGCGGCGTGAGCCCGTGGGGATGGGCTCAAACGCCGCGGCCTGAGGATTCCCGCGTGCAGAACGCGGAGACGATCGGGATCAGTCGAACAGGCCGCTCACCGTGGGGAGCGCCGCGTTGTGCAGCTCCAGGGTCGTATCGATCCGCATGTTCGACTGCGTCGTGTGGCGCTCGGCGAAGAAGAGCTTCAGCGGGTAAGCCTGCCCATCGACCAGCCACGGCACCTTGTCAAGGTCCACCGTCTGGCTGATGGCCGAGTGCACGCCGCCCAGGTCGATCACCAGCTTGTTTCCGATGAAGACGTACACGTCGTCGTCACCGGTGAACGTGAAGACCTGGCCGCTGTTGCGCCGGTAGGTGAACGTCGTCGACAGTTCGTAGGTGAACGAGAAGTTCCGGGTCTGACCCGACGGGTTGCCGTACAGGTCGCCGTTGATGGGAAAGAACCCACCCTTGGCCGTGTAGTCAGCGTCGGTCTTGTCGTCGAACGTGTAGATGTTGCTGCCGGCGGCTCGCTTGAGGGTGATCGGCACCGTCTTGCTCAGGTTCACACCCGGCGTGTCTCGGAACCACTGGGCAAAGGCCGCCGAAGTCGTCGTCGAGCCGCCGGCGGAGGTCGCTACCGAGCCGCGCGTGCCGCCCGCCCATTGGCCGTTGTCGGCAAACCCGCTGATGGCGGGCATGACGTTCCGCCCGGCCGCGTCCTTCGCCTGGGTGTTGACCTTGTTGCCAGTCCCGCGGAAGACGGGCTTGCCGCTGCTGTCGAGCGTCTCGTTCACCTGGCCCACGTAGTGCCCGTACCCGCCGGTAGGGGTGCGCTCAAAGTCGGCGTGCCCGCCCGTGGTGCCGGCGGGCTTGAAGTCGCGCACCGTGCCGTTGAGCGAGATCGTCAGCGGCAAGGCGGCGTACGCCTCGCTGGGCGGGGTGGCGAAGCGGGCGTTGGTCGTGCCCACGATCGCGGCGGCACCACCAGCGGCGGCAAGCAGTGAGAGGGTGAGGACCATGCGGCGATTGCGGACGGGGGTGTTGCTCATGCAAGGAAAGTGCGATTCAGATTGCGCGCGGGCAAGCCGACCCTTCCGCCTGGATGTAAAGCTGTGACGCCCTGGAGGGTCGGGCAAGGCGCCGCCCTTCTGCCCGCCGCGCAAGGCCCCGCCGCTCCTCAGGAAAGGGCCCTCCGTTTTCAGGCCCCGTGCCCGCAACGTCCGAGATATATTGCCCAGCAGAAGGCCGCCCGGGGACGGACCCCCGGGCCGGCAACATGCGGGTCTTGGGCCCGCAGTTAACAAGGCAGCAACAGGCCGCGCAAACCTCTCAACAGGGGCGCCCGGCAGGAGACGGCGATGGATCGCTTTGACATCCGCGGTGGCACACGACTCGCCGGACGCATGACGGTCCACGGCTCCAAGAACGCGGCCCTGCCGCTCCTGGCCGCCGCCCTGCTCACCGATGAGCCGGTCGTCCTCCGCGACATCCCCGACCTGGCCGACATCAAGTCGATGCTCGCCCTGCTCCCCAAGCTCGGCTGCACCGTCGACCACCAGCGCGTCACCGACAACGAGCTCCCCGGCGGCGTCGTCAACCTCCACACCACCGACACCTCCGTCAGCCACGCCCCCTACGAGATCGTCCGCACCATGCGGGCCTCCATCTGCGTGCTCGGCCCCATGCTCGCCCGGCGCGGCCTCGCCCGCGTCAGCCTCCCCGGCGGCTGCTCGATCGGCGAGCGCCCCGTCGACCTGCACATCCGCGGCCTGCAAGCGCTGGGGGCCGACATCACCCTCGACGGCGGCGACATCACCGCCCGCGTGCCGCGCGTCAACGGCAAGCCCGGCCGCCTCCGCGGCGCGCGCGTCTTCCTCGGCGGGCCCTTCGGCAGCACCGTGCTGGGCACCGCCAACGTCATGAGCGCCGCCACCCTCGCCGAGGGGCGCACGATCATCGAGTGCGCCGCCTGCGAGCCCGAGATCGTTGACCTGGCCAACATGCTCACCGCCATGGGCGCACGCATCAGCGGCGCCGGCTCGCCCCGCATCACCATCGACGGCGTCGAGCGCCTCAAGGGCGTCGACCACACCGTGATCCCCGACCGCATCGAGGCCGGCACCTATATGTGCGCTGCGCTGATCACCAACGGCGACATCACCATCGACAACTGCCCCGCCGATGCGCTGATGGCCCACATCGACCGCCTGCAGCACGCCGGCGCCCACTTCACCATCGACGACAAGGGCGACCCCATGCGCGCCAGCGTCCGCGTGCAGGGCGCGGGCTCGCGCGGCATCCAGCCCATCGAGGTCACCACTCAGCCCCACCCCGGCTTCCCCACCGACCTGCAGGCCCAGCTCATGGCGACCCTCACCCTCGCCGACGGCAACAGCGTCGTCACCGAACGCATCTTCACCGAGCGGTTCCTGCACGTCGCCGAGCTGTCGCGCATGGGCGCGGGCCTCTTCAGGCAGGGCCCGACGGTCGTCGTCAGCGGCGTGCGCCGGCTCGTTGGCGCGCCCGTCATGGCCAGCGACCTGCGCGCCAGCGCCTGCCTCGTGCTCGCCGGGCTCGCCGCCGAGGGCACCACGCAGATTAACCGCGTCTACCACCTCGACCGTGGCTACCAGCGCATGGAGGAGACACTCGTCACCCTCGGCGCGGTAATCGAACGCGTCAACGAGAAAGAACCCGCCGCGTCGTAGCCATCAGTCAACGAGCCCTGTGCGGAAGCACAGGGACACCACAGGCCACACTTCAATATCCCACTCACCGCCGCCGAGACACCCGAGCGGCCGATCTGTCCCCGGGGTCACGCCGCGGGGCTCGTGCTCGATGCGCAACTCCAAACGAAAACGTCCACCGTCGTGAGACGATGGCCGCGCTGTTGATGGACGTTCGTTGCCGGCTCAGTTCCGGCCGCGGCCGGCACCCTTGCCGCCCTTGCCCTGCTGCTTGCCGGACTGCTTGTTATGGTGGTGGCGTTTGGCGTGCTTGCCGGCCTTCTTGCCGTCGTGCTTGCCCGCCTGCTTGCCATCATGCTTGCCGTGTGCGCGGTGCTTGCTTGCCTTCTTTCCGTGGGCGCGATGATTGCCCTGCTTGCCGGGCTCCTGCTGGCGCTGCCCCTGCTGCTTGCCGGGGGGGGCGATCTCGGCGGCGGTAGCGAGCGTGGTGCCCGCGGTGAGGGCGAGCGCGGCGATCAAGGCGATAGCGTGGTTCTTCATGGAGTCTCCAGCAGTAAGGTTGCTTGTGTGAGTCGACACGAGCCAAACGCACGCGCTACGGGCGTATTGCGGCCGATCCTGCCGTAAATCCACAAGACGACCGCGCCGGCCCCGGGAACCGCAGTACGCTTGATCCCCCGTGCCGACTCAGCAGCCACAACCCGTCCGCATTGCGATCAGCACCGGTGACCCTTTGGGAATCGGGCCGGAGATCAGCCGCGCGGCCATTGCGGCTGCGCCAGAGGGCGTTGTGCTTGTGCCGTTTGGGACACTCGACACCTGGGCGAGCGACGGACCACGTAAGGCTCGCGCGGATGCGGGCCGGGCGTCGTGGGAAGCGCTGTGCACAGCGATCGAGGCGGTGAAACGCGGTGAGTGCGACGCGATCGTCACCGCACCTATCAGCAAGGAGGCGTGGCACGCGGCCGGCGTGACGACCCACCCCGGCCACACGGAGGTTCTCGCCGAAGCGTTCGAGAGCCCTCGGTCGGGGATGCTCTTTGTCGGGCCGAACCTGACGGTCATGCTCGCGACTGTTCACATTCCCCTCGCGGATGTTTCTACGACGCTCTCTGTGCCGGGCGTGCTGCGATCGATCGAACTTGCACACGAGGCGTGCGCAGCGCTGGGTAACCCGCGCGCGAGAATCGCGGTCGCCGGACTCAACCCTCACGCCGGCGAGCACGGTCTGCTCGGACAGGAGGACGACACGATCATCGCACCCGCGGTTGCGCAGGCGCGCAGCGCCGGGATCTATGCATCCGGTCCGTGGCCCGGCGACACGGTCTTCAACCGCGCCTTGCGCAGGGAGTTCGACGCGGTGGTCGCCATGTACCACGATCAGGGACTCATCCCCGTCAAGCTCATCGACGGGATGGAGTCGGTCAACGTCACCGTGGGCTTGTCGTGGCGCGGCCGACCGGTGGTCCGCACGTCGCCGGCGCACGGCACCGCGTTCGACATCGTCGGGCGCGGGATGACCGACGCGTCGAGCATGATCGAGGCCATGTTCCGCGCTATCGAGTTGGTGCGTCGCGGCCGGGGTGGGCCGTGAACGCTCAGGAGCAAGGGTCGGGTGCCACAGACTCCGGCTCGGCGGAGTCTGTGCATCAGGGGCCCTCGGGCACAGACTCATCCGCAAGGCCGGATGAGTCTGTGGCACCCGGCACCCTCCCCGGGCTCGCCGAACCTCGCCCGACCCTCCCGCTGGGAGCGGGAGGGTTGGAGGACGACCCGCGCCCGCTCTGGTCGCTGCTGAAGCAGGCAGCGCCCAGCGTGGCGACGATGATGTCGTACACCGTCATGCAGTTTGTTGACGGGCTGATGGTCAGCCGCATCGGGCCAGACACCATCTACCTCGCGGCCCACGGCAACGGCGCGCTGGCGACGTTCTGGCCGCTCTCGATCGGCATGGGCCTGATCGGCATGACCAACGCCTACGCGGCGCAGCACGTGGGGGCGGGCACGCCCCGCAAGGCCGCGGCCTACGCGTGGAACGCGGTCTGGATCTCGGTGGCGTTCTGGCTGCTGATGCTGCCGTACGCGTTCGCGCTGCCGTGGCTCTTCAGGTGGCAGGGGCACAGCGAGCACCTGGTTGAGCTGGAGTCACGCTTCGCACAGACGCTGCTGTTTGGCAGCGTGCTGACCCTGGCCGCGCGCGGCATGGCGCAGTTCTTTTTCGGCCTGCACCGGCCCAGGATCGTGCTGGTGGCGGTGATCGCCGGCAACGTTGTCAACTTCCTGTGCAACTGGGCGCTGATCTTCGGCTGGCCGCTGATGGGCATCCCCGCGCTGGGCGTGCCCGGCGCGGCGATCGGCACGCTGATCGGCCTGGCGGTTGAACTGGCGATCCCGATGGCGGTCTTCCTCTCGCGCTCGATGAACGAGCGGTTCGGCACGCGGGCGCCGTGGCGGCTGAGCCTGCCGCACATCCGAGACCTCGCCCGGACCGGCTGGCCGTCGGGACTGATGTACGGCAGCGAGATGGCCTGCTGGATGGTCTTCATGGTCTTCCTCGCGGGGCGGTTCGGGCCCGAGCAGCACCAGGCGAGCTGGATCGTGCAGCGGTACATGCAGATCTCGTTCATGCCCGCGGTGGGCGTGTCGTTCGCGGTGACGGCGGTGGTGGGCAGGTGCCTGGGCGCGGGTCGGCCCGACCTGGCGCGTCAGCGCGCGTGGCTGGGCATCCGCTGCTCGATGGTCTACATGGGCGTGTGCGCGCTTGTGATGGTGGGCCTGCGCCACCAGCTGGCGTGGCTCTTTATCGAGGGGGGCACCAGCCCGGAGAAGGCCGCGGAGATCGTCGCCGTTGCCGGGCACGTGATGCTCGTCGCGGCGGTGTTTCAGGTCTTCGACGGGCTGGGGATCACCATCGTGGGCGTGCTGCGCGGGGCGGGCGACACGCTCTGGCCGGGGGTGATGACGGTGGTGCTCTCGTGGACGTGCATCGTCGGCGGCGGGTGGGCGATGACGGTGCTGGCACCGGGCCTTGGCGTG
>JAUXUZ010000488.1 GCA_030680655.1 Phycisphaerales bacterium | reverse complement strand
CGCCCCGACCAAGGCCAGTCGCCCCTTCGACAGCGGTCGCGACGGCTTCGTTCTCTCCGAGGGCGCAGCCGCCATGGTGCTCGAGACCGAAGAGCACGCCAAGAAGCGCGGCGCCACCATCTACGCAGAAGTCGCCGGCGTCGCCAACTCCTGCGACGCCCACCACATCACCGCCCCCGACCCAAACGGCGGCGGCGCAGCGCGCTCCATGCGCTGGGCCCTCCGCGACGCCGGCCTCAACACCACCGACATCGATTACATCAACGCCCACGGCACCAGCACACCGCTCGGTGACACCGCCGAGGTCGAGGCCGTCCTCTCACTCTTTGGCGACCACGCCCGCAAGAGCAAGGGTGGCAAGTGCGTGATGAGCAGCACCAAGAGCATGCACGGCCACGGCCTGGGCGCCAGCGGCGCCATCGAGATGATCGCCTGCATCCACGCCGTCCGCGACGGCATCATCGCCCCCACGATCAACCTCGACAGCCCCGACCCCTCCTTCGATATCGACCTCGTGCCCCACCACGCCCGCGAGCGTGCCACCAGGTACGTGATGAACAACACGTTCGGATTCGGCGGGCACAACTGCTCGGTCATCGTCGGCCGCTACGAGTAAACCGCCCCAAGCGGGCCCGCCGGCCAAGCCCGCGCCCCTTTCCCGGGCAAACACCGGGCACCCGCGCCCACTTTTGACCCCCGGCCGCGCCCCTATCCGATAAACAGGCCATGCCCGCGGATATCGAAGCGCTCAAGAAACTCGAGGTCCCCGTCATCGTCGTCCTTGGACGCAGGCAACTGCCTGTCAAAGACGTCACCGCGCTCGTGCCCGGCGCCATCATCGAGCTCCCCAAGAACGCAGAAGAAGACCTTGAACTCCAGGTCAACAACAAGGTCATCGGGCTCGGCCGCGCTGTTAAAGTCGGCGAGAACTTCGGCATCCGCCTCACGTTCGTCGGTGACCTCATCCGTCGCCTCGAAGCGATGGGCGTCAAGGCCGCACCCGCCGTCCCCGAACCCGCCGCGGCCTGATCG
The DNA here is from genome assembly GCA_030680655.1 of Phycisphaerales bacterium. Classification (GTDB taxonomy): domain Bacteria; phylum Planctomycetota; class Phycisphaerae; order Phycisphaerales; family UBA1924; genus JAJTGZ01. The sequence continues at coordinate 6,922 of JAUXUZ010000488.1, read as the reverse complement.
CCCTCCGACAGTGAGCAGCATCGACGCTCCAGCAGTGGTGCCCGAGGTCGCTCCAGCCACCACCACGAAGCCCAAACGCTTTCGGCTATGCTCGCGCCATGCCCAGAGACCTGCCCATCGGAAACGGTGACCTGCTGGTGACCTTCGACGAGCACTACCGCGCCCGCGACATCTACTTCCCCTTTGTCGGCAAGTACAACCAGACCGAGGGCTACCCCCAGCGCTTCGGCGTCTGGGCCGACGGCGCCTTCGCCTGGAGCGACGACGCCGGTTGGACCCGTTCACTGAAATACCGCAGCGACACCCTCGTCACCCACGTGGTGATGGAGCACAGGCAGATGGGCCTCCGCCTCACCTGCAACGACTGCGTCGACTTCCACGAGTCCGTCTGGCTCCGCAAGGTCGAGATCACCGACACCTCCGGGCGCAGCGCACCGCGTGACGTCCGCCTCTTCTTCCACATCGACCCGTCGATCCAGGAGACCCAGGTCGGCGACACCGCCAACTACGACCCCATGACCTCGGGCCTTGTCATCTACAAGGGCGACTACTACTTCCTCGTCAACGGCTGCCACGCCGGCAAGTGCGGCATCGACCAGTGGGCTATCGGCAGCAAACGCATCGGTGGCGCCGAGGGAACCTGGCGCGACGCTGAAGACGGCGTCCTCGGGCGCAACGCCATCAGCCAGGGATCGGTCGACGCAACCGTCGGCCTCAACGTCGCCGTCCCCCCCGGCGCCTCGGCGTCGGCCCACTTCTGGGTCGTCTTCGGGCGCGACTACGACACCGCCGCCCACACCAACAAGTCCATCGGCGAGCGCACCCCCGACAAGTACATCGGCCGCACCGACGCCTACTGGAAGCTCTGGGCCGTCAAGGACGAGCCCGACTGCGAGTTCCTCCCCCCCGCCGTCCGCTCGCTCTACATCCGCTCCCTCCTGGTCCTGCGCACCCAGATCGATAACCGCGGCGCCATCATCGCCGCCAACGACTCCGACATCACCCACTTCGCCGGCGACACATACTCATACTGCTGGCCGCGCGACGGCGCCCTCGTCGCCTACGCCCTCATCCTCGCCGGCCAGAGCGAGCTGAGCCGTGAGTTCTTCCGCTTCTGCGGCCGGTGCATCACCAAGCACGGCTTCTTCCTCCACAAGTACACGCCCGACGGCAAGCTCGCCAGCAGCTGGCACCCCTGGATCATCGACGGCAAACCCGCGCACCCCATCCAGCAGGACGAGACCGCCCTGGTCCTCTGGTCGCTCCGCCAGCACTTCCTGCAGTACCACGACGTCGAGTTCGTCAAGCCCCTCTACAGCTCGCTCATCGTCACCCCCGCCAAGTGGATGGTTGACCACCGCGACGCCAACGGACTCCCCCTGCCAAGCTGGGACCTCTGGGAAGAGCGGCGCGGCATCCACACCTTCACCGTCGCCGCCACCATCGCCTCGCTCCGCGCAGCGCGTGACTTCGCAACAGACTTCGGTGACACCGGCCGCGCCGCCTGGTTCGAGAAAGGCGCCGCCGAGATGTCCGCCGCCATGATGAAGCACCTCTGGAACCCCACCCAGCGCCGCTTCGCACGCATGGCCACGCCCGACGGAAAAGGTGGTTACATCCTCGACATGACCGCCGACAGCGCCAACTTCGCCGTCTGGTGGCTCGGCGTCCTGCCGACCGACGGCCCCCACGCCGAGCAGGAGATGGCCGCCCTCCGCAACCTCCTTTGGTGCAAGACCGAGATCGGCGGCTGCGCCCGCTACCAGAACGACTACTACCACCGCGTCGTCAACGACCGCCCCGATGACATCCCCGGCAACCCGTGGGTCATCTGCACCCTCTGGCACGCCCAGTGGGCCGTCGCCCGCGCCAAGACCGTTGACGACCTCGCCCCCGCCATCGACCTGCTCGCCTGGTCCGCCGAGCGCGCCGCCGAGAGCGGCGTCCTCGCCGAGCAGGTGCACCCGCTCACGGGGGAGATGCTCAGCGTCAGCCCCCTCACCTGGAGCCACGCCACCGTGGTCATCGCCGTTCAGGAACTGCTCGCCAAACGCAAGCAGCTTCTCGGACGCACCAAGTAGCCACCCCCTCGCCGCCCAGCTGCGGGTGATGCACCCCCGCAACCAGCGGATAACCCCGCCGACCCGGCCGGTTATGCCGGTCCGTGGGGACAGTCCGGCGCGATCCCGCCGCCCCCGCGCCACGCATCCCACCGCGTTCGCTCAGGCTCAGTAAAGGGTCGATCTACGGGCTTCCCTTTCAACGGAGGCCCCCGCATGTCGCTCCTCGCATCCATGAATCTCCTCTCCACCGAGCCGGCAAAGACCGCCAGCGACAGGGCCATCGCGGTGCTCACCGGCGGCAAGCGCGAGTGGGCACTCAGCGAGGCCGCAGCCCTCATCGCCTCACACTGGCCCGAGCAAGGACGCCCCAGCCTCACCGTCAACGGCATGGCCGACGCCATCGGCCGCAAGGATGTGCTCGACGCCCTCCGCACCTGCGACGGTGCGCTGCTGGTCGTCGCCGACAGCGACTCACCCTCCGAGCTCAAGGCCGTCTGCGCCATGCTCAACGAGCACGCTGTCCCGCTCGTTGCGCAGGTCCCCGCCTCACTCGCCCACCTCGCCGGCACGCTGCAGAACATGGGCGTGATGGTCCACCACCACGGCCGCGGCGACGCCGTCCTCGCCGCCATGCTCGCGGGCGTCTCCCAGCGCCAGCAGGCCGTCCGCGAGATGGAGGTCGAGCTCCGCTCCCGCCGCGCCTCGCAGAAACAGGTCCACTCCTGGGTCAGCCGCGTAGACAACGAGCTCCTGCTCGCCTCCAAGCTCCAGCGTGAGCTCATGCGCACCGACGACTTCAGCGCCCCCGGCATCTCCGCCGCCGTCGTCTACCGCCCCGCGTGGTACGTCTCCGGCGACGTCTACCGCCTCGTCCGCCTCGACGAGAAGCACGCCGGCTTCCTCGTCGCCGATGCCATGGGCCACGGCATCAGCGCCGCCATGTACGGCATGATCATCGCCAACGGCCTCACCATGAAAGAAGTCAGCGCCGCCACACCCACCGCCCTGGCCGGCTACCGCCTCCTCGAGCCCGCCGCCGCACTCGAGAAGATCAACGGCCTCCTCCTCAACGAAGACAGCGACCAGACCCGCTTCGCCTCCGCCGTCTGCGGCCGCGTCAACCTCACAACCGGCGAACTCTCTATCAGCAGCGCGGGCCACCCCGCGGCCATCGTGTTCAGCAGCAAGGGCGCCAAGCCCCGCCATTACGAGAGCACCGGCCCGGTGCTGGGCGTCTTCGGTGAGTCCACCTTCGAGCAGCACGCCGGCACCCTCGCCAGCGGCGACACGCTGGTGATGTACACCGACGGCTTCGGCGAGATCGTCGGCGAAGCCCAGGTCGAGGAATACCTCGCCGAAACACTCGACTCAGCCGACGGCGACGTCAAACGCGCCGCCGCCCAGATCGAACGCTTCCTCGACGGCCGCCCCGGCTCAATCACCCCCGGCGACGACGCAACGGTGCTCATGGTCAAGCGGGCCTGATGCCCCCAACCCTCCCGCTCCCAGCGGGCCGTGTGGATCGGGCCAAGCCCGAGGAACCGGAAGTCACCAGGTGCGATTTGAAAGATCGCCTTCCTTATCCCAGAGTCATCGAGGTCGGGGAGGGTGCATTCCTGCCTTTCTCCTTCTCCCCGCTCGGCGGGAGACCGTGCTTTCGGGAGCGCAGCGCACGAAAACCGGAAGTGACCAAGTACGCCCAGCGTCAACAATGTTGAAGGCTCTGAGCGGCCGGATGAGGGTGCCTTGCTGTTTTCCGCCCAGCGGGCGCACCGACGTTGCCGGCATCTTCAGATGCCGGTCGCGGCCACCACAATCCTCTCAACTCCGCGTGCCACCGTTCATCGGTTCCTCCGAGGTACGGTGCATCCATCCCATCCAACCCAACACCACCGCTCACCCCCAACCACACTCCTCCCCCGTCCCCGCCCGGAGGGCGCACAACCCCAGCCGGCAGGTTCACCTGCCGGTACCCGTCCACCCCAAGCGCCCCAGGTCCGGAGGACCAACGATCGCCCAACACGACAGCGCTCGTTCCTGGTCCGGAGGACCGTCGCCGTTTGCCACGGGCTGTCCCGCCCGGCGGGAAGCCCGTGGAAAGCAATCGAGAACCTCCCCTTCATCAGCCCCGCAGGGTGCAGGCCGCGGGGCCGCCGCGAACGGCTCCTTCGGCGATGCTGGCGTACCACGTGCCACCGTTCATCGGTTCCTCCGATGAACGGTGCATCCCCGGCAACCACCCCAACCACACCCGCCCCCCTGTCCCCGCCCGGAGGGCGCACAACCCCAGCCGGCAGGTTCACCTGCCGGGACCCGTCCACTCCGATCCCCTCTGGTCCGGAGGACCGTCGCCGTTTGCCACGGGCTGTCCCGCCCGGCGGGAAGCCCGTGGAAAGCAACCGAGAACCTCCCCTTCATCAGCCCCGCAGGGTGCATCCAACCCAGCCGGCCCAAGACCCATCACCCGACCTCACCACCCCCGCCCCCGCGGAAACTCCCCCTCACCCCCCAGAATCAGATAGACTCGCCAGATGCCCGCCGCGGCCCGCCACGCCCGCCGTTCCCAGCCCCGCCACACCTCAGGCCTCGACGGCCGCGGCGGCTCCTCGTACATCGACAAGGTGGTCTTCCGCGACCGCGACACCAACGCCGACGGCGGCCGCGACGAACGCCGCTACTACCTGCAGAACTGGCGCAACGATGTGGTCGCCCTGATCACCACCACCGGCGCCTGGGTCGAGCGCTACCGCTACGACGCCTACGGCCGGCCCGAGAGCTACAGCGTCGCCGATATCGCCGGCAGCGGCGGTGGCGGCGGCGGCCCCAACGGGCTGGTGACCTCAACCGACAGCGCCGCGTACAGCGCCACCGGGGCGGTGAGCTGGAAAAACGACCTGGGCTCCAGCGGCGGCTCGCTGGTGCCCGACAACGTGGTCAACGCCACCGACGACCTGGCCGCGTTCAACGTCTACTACGCCGCGGGCAACAACGGCGGGCTGGGCCAGATCAGCGACACCGCGATCGACAACCGCAAGGGCCTGGCCGGGTACGAGTTCGACCCCATCCTGGCGGGCGACGGCGCGATCGATGGGACCGGCGTGCCTCTCTACCACGTGCGCAACCGCGTGCTCAACAGCTACAGCGGCAAGTGGATGCAGAAGGACCCGATGGGGTACCACGATTCGATGGATTTGTATGAGTATTGCGGAAGTGACGCCTTAGATTTAGGGGATGCGCTGGGATTGGCCATGTCGACTTTGGGTAGCGCAGGATGTTCGCCATGCAGTGGTCGCAATGTCGCATTGCTATCGCAACCGATTAATACTCCTGACGCAGTAGGGCCAGGCCTGTCACCTTCCCGCCTTGGCCCACCTTTCGACTTCGGCCCTCGCAACACACTTCCAGGCGAAATGGTTAAGTGCCTGGACTCGCCTGAGATGAAATTTCTTCTGAAACAGGTGGGTTCTAAATGCAGGGCAAACGGTTGGACATTCAATGTATCCGCTTGCGGAGCAAATGATCCAGATTGTATACCTACGCTGGGGGCAGGAACCGGCACCCGCTGTGGAATCACGAAATCCAACCCTTCCGCGAAAACTGTCGATGTGTGCCTCTGCCCGGATTTCATGGGGAACTATCCAGCAAGGTGCGGCGGCGTCTGCTCTACACTCATGGAGGAGCTGATACACGCATGGCAGTATTGTGCTCAGAACCAAACTCCAATCACGCCCGAAACGACGATGTGCTTCGAGGTCGCAGCCGACTACCGAGTAGGCAAATGCAGTTCGGCGGAGACTTGCTGTGCCAGCCTCTGCAAGAATCCCGGTTATCTCACGAGATTCGGGTATCCGAACTCGAAGCTGGGTGTGGAGCAATGCTATTTAGACTGCTATTTCCGCTTTGACACATGTATATTGCACTACCTTCCCGCGCCATACCCGAATCCGTGATTTCAATTTCGCTAAGCGACAATGCTATATAAAATTTGTTGGAAAAAAATAGCGCGGGTTTGTCGCCACGCCATAAGGCTCGCGATTCCTGTGTCCGTAGTCACTAGCATCATAATGAACGCCGCGATTGTTCCATTGATGTCAAAGTCGTCAGCGCGACAAGTTGACAAAACTATCGACCTTACGAGGGCTGTAGGTGGCCCGATGACTAGATTGGACACGCATAAAGTGCTCCGTTCTGGGGGCGGCTATACGCTCGTATGGCGAGTCACGTCCTATCCGATTATCACGAACCACGAACCGGCGATTTATGCCCCGTCGCTCGATGAAGCGATGGCGCTTGCTAAACTAAAATCGCGTGATTGTGATATTATCGAGTGTGCTGGATGGCCATTTAGAGCGTTTTGCGTAGAGTGGACCTGCGTTGGCGTTGGAGTATTCAAAAACAATGCCGTTTGGTCGAGTGCGGACGGCAAGGCGGATCCGCGGCAGGGGATCAGGGTGCCGTGGTCGCCTATGTGGCTTGGACTTGCAATCGATACTCTATTGGTGTTTGTTGTTGTATACACAGCATCACTTGGTTTTTCTCTGGCGAACCTATTTCGTCGACAAAGGAATGGTCTGTGCTCAGCGTGCGGGTACCCATTGGCAGGCCCGGTCTGTTCGGAATGCGGTGTGGCACATATTGCTCAATAGCTGGCGGCGGGGTGGCATCGACTCCGGATCGGCTCTGCGCTGTGCCACCGACCGGTGGTGACCCTGCCCACAACTTTCGGACACCGACGGACCGCGGTTACGGTTCTTCAGGAGTCCGAACATGCCCCGCAAGGTCTACACCCCGCAGTTCAAGGAGCAGGCCGTTCACCTCGCCGCGGCGCCAGGTGCTGTCGTCGAGAACGTGGCCCACGA
>JAUXUZ010000480.1 GCA_030680655.1 Phycisphaerales bacterium | reverse complement strand
AGGCATGATCGATCCTGTGACTCACAATCGCCGGGTGAACACAACGGCACGAGCGGCGGTCTGCTCGGCCCTCAGGGGGCGAGGTTATCGGGTTGGCGAGGCTGGAGCGGGGTGGACAGGCAAGGCCGACGGGCCGCCAGTTCGAGGGTGCCGTGGCCTGCGCCACGCGAACAGCCACCCGCGGGCCGGTCAGTCGTGGTCCTCTTCATCGGACGGATCGGGGTCGTTCTCCGCCCGCTCGCCACCTTCTGGAGGCGGTCCGAAGATGGCCGATCCGACGCGTACGAGGTTCGCCCCTTCGGGGTTGGCGAGGTGGTTGTCGTCGCTCATCCACATCGTGAGGATGTTGATGTGCTCGCCACCGACCCCCAGGCGGCTCATCTCGGTAAAGAGTTCGCGGCAGCGGGAGAAGGTCTCGCGAGCGATATCGGTCCCATGGGCGGAGCCGTCGGTATGCGGCGCCATGGTCATCAGGCCACGCACACGCACGTTGATCATCGTCTCGATCGCCTCGATCAGGTGCCCGGCGGCGGCCGGGGCGCAACCGAATTTGCTCGGCTCGCCCGAGGTGTTGACCTGGATGAGCACTTCGGCGGTCTTGGCGAACTTGTTGGCGGCCTGCTGGATCTCCTCCGCGAGACGGAGGGAGTCGACGGAGTGGATCAGGCGCGAGAGCTCGACGGCCTTCTTGACCTTGTTGCGCTGCAAGTGGCCGATCATGTGCCAGCGGACGGGCGTGGGCGTGGCCGCGGGCGTGGGGGAACCGGCCTTGGTCCGCGGCAGGGTCTTCTGGCGGGCCTGCCACTCCTCGATCATGGCCGAACGCTGCACCAGCGACGGAACAATGTTCTCGCCGAAGTCGCGGTGCCCGAGGTTGACCAGCTCGCGCACGTCGTCGATGCCGGCGTACTTGCTTACGGCCACGATCATGATGCCCGCGGGGTTGCGCCCGGCGCGTCTTGCGGCCTCGGCGCAGCGTTCGCGCACTTCCTGGTAACGTTCTTTGAGCGAGTCGAGGGTCGTCACGGTGCCTCCTGCGGGGTGACGGAACAGACAGAGTGTAGCGACCGGCGGCGGCGGATTGTGCGAGCTAGGGTTCGGCCCCGACCCACAGACTCCCTAATTGAGGACTCCCAATGGCCAACGAACACCTTGTACCCCGCGACAGCGTCATCGGCCCCGGCGAGACGGCGCCCGACTTTGAGCTCCCCACCAACACGTTCGGGCAGTCGTGGAAGCTCAGCGATGCGCTCAAGAAGGGGGACGTCGTGCTGAGCTTCTTCCCGTTCGCCTTCACCGGCGTGTGCGGCACGGAGATGTCGTGCATCACCAAGGACCTCGGCTCGCTCGCCAAGGCGGGCACGCAGGTCGTCGGCATCTCGGCGGACGGTTCCCCATCTCTCAACGCGTGGAAGGAGCAGCTCGGACTGACCCAGACGCTCCTGAGCGACAACTTCCGGGCCGTCTGCAAGGCCTACGGCCTCTACTGGGCCGACCTGAACGTCTGCTGGCGTGGCACGGTGGTCATCGGCACCGACGGCAAGGTGAAGTGGAGCCAGAAGCGCGAGATCAAGCAGGCGTTCAACCCCGAGGAACTGCTCGCCCACATGAGCTGACTACCGGGCAGTGCGCCGTATTGCAAGCCCT
>JAUXUZ010000478.1 GCA_030680655.1 Phycisphaerales bacterium | reverse complement strand
CGCCCCTCCCGCGTCGCTGTTGATCATGATCGCGAACCCCTTGCCGCGTTGCGCGTAGGCCTCAAACTGGCTGAGATAGCCGTCGTTGGCCCCACCGTGCGAGAATCGGAGCGTGTCGCCGTTTCCCTGAAGGAAGAAGCCGATCCCAACCGGGGCTGCGGTCACCGTCAGCATCTGCTTGACGATCTTCGGGTCGAGCGGCCCTTTCGTGTCGCCGCTGGCGGCGCGAGCGACGGCGAGCTGCATCTTGCACAGGTCCGTCGGCGTGGTCCACATGCCGGCGGCAAAGACCATGGGGTAAACGCGCCACTTTCCTTCGAGCGCCTTCGCGGGCGCACCGCGGTGCCCGACGGCGGCGTTGGCCGCGTTCTTGGCCGGCAGCGGCTGCTCGTACGTGCTGAAGGTCATCCCCAGCGGCACGAGCACGGTCTCGCTCAAGAACTCAGCTGGGTCCTTGCCGGTGACGTCGGAGACAACCAACTGGGCCACGGTCGTGCCGCCGCCTGAGTACTTGAACCCCTGGCCGGGCACGCGCTCGGACCGCACCTCTGCGCTGATGGCGGGCGGAACGCCATCGAGGATTTCCGGGATGGTCGGCAAGCGCGAGCCGAGGGGGTAGCCGGCGAAGCCGTGCACCGTCAGCCCCGCGGAGTGGCTGAGCAGTTGACGGAGCGTGACCTTCTTCCTTTCAGTGAACTCCGAGGCCGGGAGTGTCCAGCTCTTGAGATAGGAGTTCACGTCGGCGTCGAGGTTGAGCGTGCCGGCGGCGACCAGCTTCATCATACCCAGCGCTGCCACCGGCTTGCTGATCGAAGCGGCCTGGAAGAGTGTTTGTTCGTTCACCGGCTCGGCCCCTCCAGCTTCGCGGACGCCGAACCCCTTCGCCCACACGATCTTCCCGCCATCGATCACCGCGATGCTCACGCCGGGCACGTTGTAGTGGGCCATCCGCTCGGCGAGGCTCCAGCGCACCGGGGGCTTGCCGGCGGTTTCGGTGTCGGGGCGCAGGCCGGCGATCACCCGGGCAATCCGCGGGTCGATGGGCTCATTTCTTGCCGGGACGTTCGTGGTTGGGAGTGGGTCCGCCGATGCGGGCCCGCACAGAGCGAAGACGACCAGGCAACGAGCAAGCAGCCGAAGTGGGAGGGCGTTGAGTGCCATGGTGACGACCTTTCAATCACGGTGGAGCCGGCCGCGAAAGCGTACCCGGCGACCAGTCGGGGCACAAGCCGAAGCTTTGTCACCGCCCCGATGACGCTGCGGAGCGGGCCGAACGAAGACGACCGGCCCAACTCGGGCCGGTCGTCACGGGGAATCATGCGGCGTTCGTCGGCTTACGGGCAGCCAGCGAAGAACTGGTTGATGAAGACGATAAAGTCGTTGTTGTTCCAGGCACCGTCGCTGCCCGGCACGCCACCTTGGACGCCGATGTCAGCGCTGGGGTCGTTGGCGAAGAAGTGGTTGATGTAGACGACAAAGTCGTTGTTGTTGAGCACGCCGTCGGCACCGTCGGTGCCTCCCTGGCTGCCGATGTCGGCCGGACCGCATTGCGTGACGGGCGTGACGCTCGCCGCAATGGTGACGTAGATATTGCCGGTCACGCTGCCGGGGGTCGTGCTGCGAGCAACGGTGAAGTTGTTGGCAAAGGCGGCGTTGTAGGTCGTCATCGCCAGGTAGTAGTAACCGGCGGCGAGGTTCGCGCCGTCGCGGCCATTGAAGTCCAGGCCGGGGTTGGCCACGTTCAAGTGGGGACGGACGGGTGCCTGCGCTCCAAAGGAGAGCGAGGAGGCGAAGTCGGCCCCGTCGTCGTCGTCGGTGGCGATCATGTTGCCCGCCGCGTCGTACAGGGCGATCTCCGTGTCGTTGCGCGAAGCGCCCGAGTAATTGGCGAGGAGGTTGCTGTAGGAGGTATCGATGTCGAGCCAGTCACCGGCGGCGCGGTTGATCGGGCCGGGCAGGCGGAAGCGCAGCAGCCGGAACTCGTCGTTCGCGGTGGGCGTCATCGTGCTGCCGAGGGGGCGGTTGGTGTAGACGGTCGAGAGGTCGGGCCACGCGGGGCTGGTGGCCTTGGTGCCGCGCTGCACGCGCACGCTGTAGTCGTAATACGGTGCAAAGTTGGCTTCTCCACGCATCCCGAAGGGGGGGTACGCGCGCGGCAGGTACTGCGAGTAGGACGGGAAGTTCGTATCGTCGTAGAACACCTCGCTCGAGACGTCCCACGGCATGAAGGAGACATAGAGCGGCCCGGTGGTGTTGGGGCCGGCGCTCATCGTGCCCGCGGTGCCGTCCTTCTTGTCAGGGCCCGAGGCACCGAAGTTCACGCTCAGCGACGATGTGCCGGAGTAGAGCACCTCACCGTTGGCGTTGTAGACCGCGACGGTCCACGGTCCGGCGTACCCGGCCTGGTTGCCGCGGTTGGGGCTGGGGATGCCCTGCGACGCGGTGGCGTCGATGCGCATGTACTCGCCGTTGGCGCCGTTGACGGCCTGAGTATCGATCTTCACGAAGGTCTGACCGAACGCGCCGGTGTCGGTCGCCGGGTTGGTGCGCGCGGTCGTGACACCATCGGTGATGGTGATTGTGCTCTGGGCGCTGGGCACCGCGGTTGAGTAGACCTTCACGGCGATGTTGCTGACGCGCGACTCGGCGAGACCGCCGGAGTCGTTGAAGCTGTCGCGGAACTTGAAGTTCCAGAGCCCGGTCATGTTGGCGACGGTGGTGCCGGGCGGTAGCGGCACGCGTGTGATGGAGTTGGTGATGTTCGAGTACGTCGCGGCCAGGCGCGAGAGGCGCGCGGTAACGACCTGGCCACCGGGCAGCGTGATGTCGCACGTCGCTTCGCTTGCGAAAGTCGCCGCGAAGAGCGATTGGAGATTGCACGTGATCTCCACCGCGCGGGCGGCGCCGAGGCAGTCGTTCACGCTCGCGTTGGTGACGTTTACGTTCACGTTACTCGTGCCGTTGTAGATCGTGTCGTAGGTGCCGGGCACGCTGAAGGTGTGGCAGGGCGAGAGCGTCGCTGCCCCGGCGACCGTGCAGAACAGCGCGGTGAGTGAGGGGCCGACCAAGGGTGACAGTCCAAACGAGCGCGTCATCTGAATGCTCCGGGTTTGCGGGTGTGAGCGCACGCGAGGTTCGCTGCTGCGCTTCGTCCTCGGGTCAATGCGTTCTCTTGGGATCGAGCGGCTAGGTCGGGCCTTTGCACCGCGGCCAGGGGGAGCCCGCTCGTGCGGATCAGCATCGCCGGCAAACCTCAGTGCGGCCGTGATTGGCAGCTTGGGGGCTTTGGTACGGGTGTTATAAGGATCGGCTGCGGAGAGGCCGGTGCGGCGACCAACCGGCCGATCAGCCCACGCGCTCGGCCTTCGGCTCGCGCGTCATCAGCTGGCCGATCGCGTCGATCGGATCAAGCTGATCAAACAGCACCGACGAAACCGCCTGCGTGATCGGCATCTCGACTCGGTGCCGGCGCGCCAGGTCAACAACGCTGCGGGTTGTCGCCACCCCTTCAACCACGTGCTGCGACTGGGCCAGGTAGGCATCGAGGCGCACGCCGCGCCCGAGAGCCTCGCCGCAGAGGCGGTTGCGGCCCTCCAGGCTGAAGCAACTCGTCGCAAGGTCCCCCGCACCGGCAACACCGAAGAACGTCTCGGAAGTTGCGCCCATCGCCACACCCAGGCGGGCGATCTCGGCCAGGCCACGGGCGAGCAGGGCGCTCTTGGCGTTGCACCCGGCCTGCAGGCCGTCGAGGATCCCCGCCGCGATCGCGATGACGTTCTTCATCGCGCCGGCGAGTTCCACGCCTGTGACGTCGGCGGTTGTGTAGATGCGCATCCAGCGCGTCGTGAACAGTTCCTGAACGAGCGTGCGGAAGGCCTCGTCCTCGCCGGCGGCGATCATCGTCGCCGGCAGGCAGCGGGCGAGTTCAGCGGCGATTGTCGGCCCGCTCAGCGCGGCCGTGCGGCGTGGGGCGGCGTCTGGGTCGTCGCCGAGCACCTCGGCGATAATCTCAAGCGGGCGCAGCAGCGAGCCGTTCTCGATCCCCTTGGCAACGCTCAGGACGCTCGCTTTTCGTGGAACCTGCGGGCGCAGGCGCTCCCAGGCACCCCTGGAAAACTGGACCGGCACGGCCGAGATGATGAGGTCCGCATCGGCGAGGGCGTCACGGTCCTTCAGCGCGACGCGAACCGACTCGGCCAGCGTGAAGCCGGGCAGACGCGGACTGCGGCGGGTCTGAGCGAGCGCCTCGACCTGCTGCGGCTCGTGCCCCCAGAGCGTTACGCGGGGTGCCTTGCCCCCCGAATTGGACGGCCACGCCCGGCCCCGGTCGAGGTCGCTGAGGATTCCAGCGCAGACCAGCCCCATCTGCCCGATCCCCAGGATCGTGATGTTCAGCCGGTCGGGATGGAGTCCGTTCGTGGTCATGTTCTTGCGCGAATGCCTCGGGGGCGTTGTCTGCTGGCCGGATCGCTGGTCCTGCCGGAGAACCGATGAGGGGCGGGCGGCGTAAGGGTTCGGGAGTCGGCGGGCTCAGTTGCTACGATAGCCGCCCGGCCCTCCGCAGGGCCTCAAGCTTCAAGCCGCGCCGCGTTCTGCGGCCCGGTTTCAGGGCAGATATCTTGCCCCTCCGGCCGTTTCCTCTCACTTCGGTTTTCGACACACGCACATGGCAACCGACACCCACCACGTTCATTCCGATCACGACCACTCCGGCGGCTGCTGCGGGCACGCAGACGAGATCCAGTCAGAACGCGTGCTGCTGCTCTACCTGCTCGGCGGTGTACTGCTCATCGCCGCGTTCCTGGCCCGGACGGTCTTCTCGAGCATCGTCCACGAGAACACTGTTCAGTTCCTCGCCCTGATCGCGGCTGTCGCGCTGGGCGGGCGCATGGTCTGGCTGGCGTGGAAGGAGCTGATGAAAGGGCGCGCGAGCACCGGCAGCCTTGCCAGCCTTGCGATCATCGCCTCGGTCGCCGTCGGGCAGTACGAGGCCGCCGGCTGGCTGGCCTTGATCCTGCTTGTGGCCGACCAGTTCCTCAACCGCACCAGCATCTCGGCCAAGCGCGTTATCGAAGAGCTCGTCAAGCTCACGCCGAACGTTGCCCGCGTGGTGCGTGACGGCCAGGAGATCGAGCTCCCCCTGGGCGAGGTCGTCATCGGCGACACCGTCCGCGTCCGTCCGGGCGAGAACCTCTCGGTTGACGGCACCGTCATCAACGGCCGCAGCACGATGGACCAGGCCTCGCTGACCGGCGAGGCGGCGCCCCACGAGGTCGCCGTGAACGACCCGGTCTACGCGGGCACCACGAACCTCTCCAGCGTGCTCGACCTGCGGGTGACCCAGCTCGGCAGCGACACAACGATCGGCAAGGTGAGCGAGCTCATCGCCAGCGCCGAGCGCACTAAGACGCCGCGACAGCTCCTGATCGAGCAGGTCGCGTCGTTCTATGTGCCGGTGGCGATCTCGCTTGCCTTCCTGGCGGCCTTCCTCACGCAGGACGTCAACCGCGCCATCAACGTGCTCATCGTCGCGTGCCCCGGCGCGCTGCTGCTGAGCAGCCCGACGGCGATGGTCGCCGCATTCGCCGCCGCCGCACGCCTTGGCGTGATGATCAAAGAGGCCAAGCACCTCGAGGCCGCGGCCGATGTTGACACCGTGGTCTTCGACAAGACCGGCACGATCACCACCGGCAAGTTCGCCGTCAGCCGTCTCGCACCGGCGCCCGGTGTTGAAGCGGCCGAACTGCTGGCGGCGGCCGCAACGGCCGAGCAGAGCAGCAACCACCCCCTCGCACGCAGCATCGTCGCGACGGCGGCGGCGGCGCGCGTCTCGCTCGTTGCACCCAGCGAGGTTGAAGAGATCCACGGGCGCGGCATCCGGGCCGTCACGCCCTCTGGAACGCTCCACGTGGGCCGGCTCTCGTGGCTCACCGAGTTGAACCCCGGCGTTCGCGAGGCGAGCGAGGCGGTGCTGGCGCGCATCGACGGCATGAGCGGCGTGCACGTGATGCGCGACGGCCACTACCTGGGCGCGGTCGGCCTTGAGGACAAGGTCCGCCCCGCGACCAAGGCGGTGATCGATCGCCTGCGCGAGCTGGGCGTGAAGCGCCTGGCGATCTTCACCGGCGACCGGCTCAGCGTCGCCGAGCGGGTCGGGCGCTCCGTGGGTGTTGACATGGTCGAGGCCGAGTGCCTCCCCGAAGAGAAGCACGCCGAGGTGCAGCGGCTGACCAGGGACGGCCGGCGCGTGCTGATGGTCGGCGACGGCATCAACGACGGCCCGAGCCTCGCCGCGGCGGACGTCGGCGTCGCGATGGGCCTGTCGGGCAGCGACATCGCGACCAATTCGGCGGGCGTGGCGCTGATGAACGACGACCTCTCACGCATCCCGTTCCTGATCGAGTTGGCCAGGCGCAACCGTGCGATCATCGCGCAGAACCTTGCCATCAGCGTGGTCGTCGCGCTGGTGGGACTCGCGCTGGCGACCAGCGGCAAGCTGGAGGTCTGGCAGGCGCTGGTCTTCCACTTCCTCGGTGATGTGCTGGTGATCGGCAACTCGTTCCGGCTCTTCCGCTTCGGCGAGGCTTACTCGCTGGGCGCCGAGGACGACGCGGAGCAGCGGACCCGCCGTGCCGCGAGCATGTCGCTGGCGCAGCCCGCGCCTCAGCCCGCTTGAGTCCCAGATTCAACAGAGTCTCTTCGGCCGGCGGCCTTCCGCCGGCCGTTTTCATTGGGGTCGACACGAGCGTTGAACTACGCTTGGGGATGCCCGGCGGCCCCGCATTGGATGCTCCGGCCGAACCCCCTCAGCCCGCTCGCGCCGCGAGCCTGGTGCCGCCGCGGCACACACGCGTGCTGGTCATCGGAGGTGGGCTGACGGGCGTCGCGACGGGTGCCCGGCTCGCCGCGGCGGGTGTGCAGTGCGATGTGCTGGAGGCCCACCGGACGCTGGGGGGGTGCTCGGGGTACTTCCGTCGCTCGGGGTTCGCGTTTGATGTGGGGGCGACGACGCTCGTTGACTACACGCCTGGTGGGGCTGGTGACGTGATGCTCGAGGCGATCGGTGTGCGCGACGCCAACCTGGAGCACCTGAGCGGCTACACGGCGTGGATCGGCGAGCACCGGTTCGATCTGCCGGCCGATCCGGTTGCGTGGAGGGTCTCTCGCGCTCGGGCGCTCGGTGACACGCCCGGGCACCAACGCTTCTGGCGGCTGATGGACGACGTGGGAGCGGTTTTCTGGGCGGCGAGCCGGCGCAGCCCGCGACTCCCCTTCCGCGGGGTGGGCGACCTGGTCCGCGCCGCCCGCACGATCCCGCTCAGCCACTGGCCCGCCCTGCGTTACCTAAACTGGACCGTCGGCGATGCGCTGCGGCACGCGGGGCTGGAGCGAGACACGCTGCTGCGGGGCTTCCTCGCGATGGTCGTTGAGGACACAGTGCACGGACAGGTTGACACCGCGCCGCTCGTAAACGCCTCGCTCGGTGTGGCGATCCGCGGTGCAATCTCGCGGCCGCTGGGCGGGATGTACGGGCTCTGGACCGCGATCGAGCGCCGGGCTTTCGAGCTGGGCGTCGGTCTGCACCGGTCCACGAGCGTCGAACGCATCACCGTCGCGAGCGGCGCGGGCTCACCGCGGTTCCGCGTGCAGACGCAGCGGGGGGAGTGGACCGCTGACGTGCTTGTCTCGACCGTCCCAATCTGGAATACCGCTGAGCTCGCGCCGGGCCCGATCGCTGAGGCGCTACGCCCCTGGTGCGAGCGCGACGAAAAGTCCCTCGGGGGAGCGGCCCTGCTCACACTCGGTGTGCCCGAGGACGAGGTGGCCGATCATCCGCTCACGCACCACCAGTTTCTCCCTGAGCCTTCGCGTCCGCTGGGCGCAGGGAACAACTGCTTCCTCTCGATCTCCTCGCCGGGCGACGAGCTCTCCGCCCCGCCCGGGCACCGGGCCGCGATGGTCACCACGCACATCGACCTGGCGGATTGGGAAGGGCTCGACGAGGCCGGGTACGACCGGGCGAAGCGTGCCCTCGAGGAACGCCTGCTCTCGATTGTGCGCCGGGCGTACCCGCGGCTGGGGACGTCGGCCAGGTGGACCTCGGTCGGCACGCCGCGGACCTACGCGTCGTTCACGCGGCGCTACCGC
>JAUXUZ010000469.1 GCA_030680655.1 Phycisphaerales bacterium | reverse complement strand
GCCCGCGCCGCTTGCGCAGCGCAACCCCGCCGCACCGCGGGTACCAGCCGTTGACCCCGCGGCGTTCGTGCGCGAGGCCGCCCCGCCCGCCGCGCGCGAGCCCGAGCCGGTCATCGCGGCCCAGGCGTACATCACCGCCGTTCCCGCGACCGTCGAGGGGCTCGAGTCGCTCATCAAGGCGCTGGGCAACGAGACCGTCCCCGCCGACTGGCAGATTCTGCAGAGCGCTGTGGCGGTCGATGCACCCGCCGATGCGTCGTCGATCCTCTGGTGGGCCTCACCGCCGGGCACCTGGGCCAAGCGGTTCACGGTGCCCATCGTCGTGCAGACCAACTGATCACGGGCGCTCCGCCGGCGCTTGGCCAGCGAGGCTCAGGCACCAGGCCGGGCCGCGCACCTTTGTGCCGCGCACCTTCGCCACGGCCGACTTCCCCCGCACCTTCTGCAAGGTGATGGCCTCCCACGGGATGCTCATATCGCGCAGCCCGGCCCAGCGTGCGACTCGCGCGGGGCGCAGGTGGAGCCAACGCTCATCGGCGGCGACGTGCACGCACAGGCCGAAGTTCATGAGATCGAAGCCGAACGACTGGAAACGCCGGCGCACAGCCCCCGGCAACGGCTCAACGGGCGGGAAGGCCTCGCGGAGCGGACGCAGCGCCGCCGCGCACATCGAGAAGACCGCGCCGAAGATGGCCAGATCGACCGCGACCAGCACACCAACGAGCAGGGTGATCTGCCACCAGGTCATCGCGGAACTCTCCCAGCGTGCCCGAGCGTTCGTGCACGCACGCGGTTACTTGCCGACCGAGCCGCGGAGGCGCATCAGCAAGTCGGCCGCTTCTTCGGGGCTCTGGTTCCCCTTCAGCTTCGCGGGGTCAAAGCCCCACACCGGGCTGGCCGGGTCAGGATCGACCTCAGCCCCGTAGCGCGGGATGACGTGCCAGTGCACGTGCGACACCTGGTTCCCCAGGCACTCGTAGTTAACCCGCGCCGCCTGGCAGACCGCGCGCACCGCGTTGCCCACCAGCGCAACCTCGCGGAACAACGCCATCTGCTCGTCCACCGACAGGTCGGCCAGGTGCTCTTCGTGGCGCTTGAGGATCAGCACGCACCAGCCGGGCAGGCCCTGGTTGTCACCCAGCACCACCAGCGTGCGACGCATATCCGCCACCACGCGCGGGTGTTTGCCGGACTTGGCAAGTTCGATCTGCTGACAGAGCGGGCAACTCATTCCTGCCCAAGCCTACCACAAACTCAGCACCGGGGCGCGCAGATTCCGGAGGGGCAATACCCGCCCTCTGCCCGCTTGGCGGCCGCAATAGCGCAGTTTTCGCCTGAAAACACCCGCGATGCGGTGGCTAGATCGCGCCCATGTCCACCGTGTTGACCACCAGCCCGTCGCGTCCGAGAACCAGCACATCGGCGATCTGGAGGGCCTCGGCGAAGCTCTCGCGTGCCTTGTCGGGGTTCGCGCACCCCGTCAGCACCATCCGCCGGCGCAGGTGCTCAACCGTCGCGATCGCGTCGCCGCAGATCAGTGTCGTCAGCTCCGGCTCCTCCACCAGCACGCCCGTCGTGCCGGGCGTCAGGCCCGGCAGCGGGAAGACGTCCACCCGGTCGGCCAGCGCCTCGGGCGCTTCCTCGCAGCGGTGCAGCACCTCGACTTGGCGCTTGAACACCTCCACCGCCTCGGCCTCGCCGTC
>JAUXUZ010000014.1 GCA_030680655.1 Phycisphaerales bacterium | reverse complement strand
CGGAGCGAGAAGAATGGCCAGCGGAGTGACAAGACGGGCTCGCGGAGCGACAAGAGGGACCAGCACGGCGACAAAGAGAAGTCCGCCAGTGGATCGCGGTCACGCGGTTCAAGCCGGGCCTCGTCGGCATCACCGCGATGAATCAGCGAGGCGAGAGATGCGGGTAGGTGTAGCAGGGGTGGCAGCAGAACAGGACGTTTTGCAAATGTACGTGAGCGCTGTGCGCTCACGGGTTCTAACCAAGGGTTTCCTAACAGGAGTTTATATCATGGCAGACGACATACAGAAGACCTCGGCAGCACCACGTAGCGACACCGCAAGCCGCGGTGACCAGCGGAACAAGGAAGGTCAGGGCAATCAGGGTGACCCGCGCGACACCGCCAACCAGGGCGGCAACAAGGGCGGCACTGCTGCCCAGACTGATCCCGCCAAACAAGGCGATCAGGGCCGCGAAACCCAGGGCGGACAAGATCCCAAGACGCCCAGCCAGTACGCCAATCAGGCTGCGGGAGCCAAGGGCCGCGAAGGCACCGCTGAGAACATGGGCAGCACGTACGCTGGCCAGGGCGGCAAAACTGGAACCCAGAGTGACCCAAAGCGTCACTCCGGCATGACAAACCAGGACGAGGCAAATGCAGAAACCGGCACCGACACTGCCGATACTGATACCGATACAGATACGGATCAGAAGAACAAGCAGCCCGGCGGCAAGACCGGTCGCACTGAGACCGACCGCCAGAACAAGCACGGCAACACATCTGGCCAGCACGACGACACTAAACCCATGTAACCCTGAGCCCCTTTCCTTAGACACGCGGCTGGTTCATAGTTGAGCCCGCCGCGTGTTTCTTGTAGGGGGAGGAATCCCAGGTCTTTGAAGAGGGATCGCCGTGCATGGGCCACGTCGCGCGCAAAGGGTGCAGTGGGAGCCCTTGCGGTATCAAATTCCAGAAGCACACTTTGGCAGAGTATCGCCTGGATGGGACGGAGGCAGTCGCAGCGGCGATTGAACAACTGACCGAGTCGCGCGGGGAAATTCTCCAGCTGCGGTCGTTGATGTAAGTGGGCGATGGAAAGAGTGTTACGGGGGCGGCGATGTTCTCGCTTGCTGCACGCTGCATGCGGTCGTGCGTGCCGCGGTGAGGAGACTTTTCCGCGTGTGCATGCTCGATGGTATTTTCTAGCTGCTCGGCAGAGAACGGCTTGGCCAGGTGGGCATCAATGCCCGCCTGTCGCGAAGCACTAACATCTTCGCTCTGGTCCGAGCCCGACATGGCGATGAGGCGGATGCTGGAAAGGTCGCTGCGCAGATGCGCCCGGAGGCGATCGAGGCGGTGGCCGCGTGCCAGCAAGCGGGCGTGCGCGTGAAGATGATCACCGGCGACCACGCGCTGACGGCCTCGACGATCGCGGGGATCATCGGGATCAACGGGGCCTCGCCTCACCCCGACCTGCGCGGGGCCGGACCGTCACGCGTCCTCACCGGGGCGGAGATGGCCGCGATCAACGATGAGGACATGCCCGCTCGCGCCGAGGCAACGGCGGTCTTTGCCCGCATGACGCCCGAGCAGAAGCTCCGCCTGGTCAAGGCGTTGCAGTCGCGCGGGCATGTCGTCGCCATGACCGGTGACGGCGTCAACGACGCCCCCGCGCTGCGACAGGCCGACATCGGAGTCGCGATGGGCATCGCCGTGACCGTGGTCGCCAAGGACGTGGCGGACATGGTCCTTGCCGACGACAACTTCGCGACGATCGAGGCGGCCGTCGAAAAGGGACGCAACGTCTTCAGCAACCTCACCAAGTTCATCGTCTGGATCCTGCCCACCAACGGCGGCGAGGCGTTCATCATCCTCGCGGCGATCATGCTCGGCTGGCCGCTGCCGATCCTGCCCGTGCACGCGCTCTACATCAACATGATCACGGCGATCCTGCTGGGCATGCCGCTGAGTGTTGAGGCGAAGGAGCCGGGCGTGATGGTCCGCCCGCCGCGCGACCCCAAACGTCCACTGCTGACGTTCGAGCTCTTTATGCGCACTGGGCTGGTCTCGCTGCTGCTGTGCGCGGGATCGATGGGTCTGTTCCACTGGGAACTCGGGCGCGGCGCCAGCGAATCCGCGGCCCGAACCGCGGCCGTCTCGGTGATCGTCATCGGCGAGATCCTCTACCTGTTCTCAAGCCGGGCGCTCCTGCGTCCCGCGTGGGCAGTGCCGCTCTGCTCGAACGTGTGGCTGTGGGCCGGGATCGCCGGGATGCTCGCCGTGCAGTTAGCCTTTGCTCACCTCCCCGTCATCAATCGCCTCTTTCACACGGCTCCGCTTGACGCGAACGCGTGGATTCGCGTTCTGCTCGCCGGAGCGGGAGTGCTCGTCATAGTCGAGGCTG
>JAUXUZ010000454.1 GCA_030680655.1 Phycisphaerales bacterium | reverse complement strand
GTTCTCTTCGTTCACGGCGAGGGCGAAAGTGCTGACCCACTTGAGCGTCTGCTGGAAGTCGCCCCGGGTGGTGCGCAGCGCGGCGAGCCAGTTGGCGAGCGTTGAGCCGGGCCCGTCGACGCGCCGGCCGGCCATTAGCTTGTCGTGCATCGTCTTGCCGCGCCGCACAACGTTGAGCCCGCCGGGGAGCGTGCCGCCGGTGTGGCAGCCGCGGTAGACGCACCGCTGCATCTCACGCCAGATGTTCAAGAGCCCGGTGCGGATCTGCTCGTCTCTGCGCCAGGCCCGCTCGTTGGCGAGGACCAGTTGCGGCAGCGTGAAGTTGTTCACCCGGCAGTGTTGCAGGACCGCGTCGCCGGTTGCGCCGGGGAAGGGAAGCTTGACGGCGTGGGCACCGGTGAGCGCCTGGTTCTCCTGCACGACGAACCCGCCGCCGACGGAGTAGTAGATCTGGCTGACCAATCGCCCGTCGCTGAGCAGCGCGGTGAATCGGATGCCGTTTGGATGGAACGGGAGCGTCTGATCGAAGTGGAAGAGCAGGTCGGCCTCGTGATCGAAATCCACCTCGTGCCCTGCGCGCAGCGGCAGACGCCCGGCGGCCTGGATCGCCTCGACACGCTTGTGCAGACCTTCAACGACGCAGGTGACGGGGTCCTCGCCGCTGAGGCCGAGGATGACGGCGAGGTCGGTGCCGTGCCCTTTGCCGGTTTTGGCGAGCGAGCCGTAGAGGTCGGTGCGGACCCGCACGGTTGAGGAAAGGAAGCCCTCACCGGCGAGGTAGGCCGTGAAGAGCTGGGCGGCGCGCCAGGGGCCCATGGTGTGGCTGCTGCTGGGCCCGACACCGATCTTGAAGATGTCGAAGGTGGAGATCGACTCCTCGGCACCGCCACGCAGGGGGGTGGGCGGGGCGGCCTGGAGGATGGGCAGGGAGGTTGTCGGTTCGGTTGGCGTTGAAGGGGGCATCGGCGGGTGATTGTTGGAGCGGTGCCGGCGGTTGTCGCTCTGCTCGCGGTTGCCACCGGCGGCGAGGGGGAGGAGGAGGGGGGCGGGGGACGGAGGTGAGCGCATCCATAGACTGTGATGGTGGAACGGCCGAGCGGGCAGATCGGGTGGTGGGTTCGGCGAGTTGCCGCCGTGGCTGGACTCGGAGCGGGGACGACGCTGGCCATCGCCTGGCCGATCGCTCTGGCGGCCCTGCACCTGGGGTGGACGGAGCACGGGTTGCAGCGCCAGGCGGGGAGCGCGTGGACCGATGGGAGCGGCGAGGGGTTCAAGCTCGCGCGTTCGTCGCGCTGGCTGGCGGATTGGTACCAGGTCTACCGGCCGGGTTCGAGCGACAGCGTGCTGCCGCTGGGGGAGAAGCGCCTGCTCCCGTCGTGGGTCGCAACACCCGCGCGGCCGCCCGATGGCGAAACGGCCGAGAGCGTGACGAGCGTGGACACCGCAGCGCACGGGTGGCCTTGGCGGTGCCTGGCGAGTGAGAGCTGGACGGTCAAGGTGATGCAGGTGCACCCAACCAGCGCGGGAGGTGGGTACCGCGAGGTGCTCAAGGGGAGCCTCGTGCTGGGGCGGACGTCGCGTGGGCGGACGATCATGCCGCTGCGCCCGATCTGGCCGGGCCTGCTGGCGGACACTGTGGCGTGGGGCGCGGCGTGGTTCGTTGTGCTGGCGGCGGTTTCCGGTGCGCGGTCGCTAATGCGGCGGCGGCGTGGGAGGTGCGCCGCGTGCGGGTATGACCGGCGGGGGCTTGGCGCGGGCGTGGCGTGCCCCGAGTGCGGGGGGCTCGCATGAAGAAGTGCACCGGTGGCTTCGTCTGGCTTGGGCTAAGGGCGGGCATCGCCGTTGCACTAGGCGTGATGACGACGCTGACGGTCTCGTACGTTGGCGCGGTGATGAACAGCGCGCTGGACTTTGGGGGGTACGGCAACGGCGACTTGTACATGCTCCGCCAGACGAACCGGTGGTGGGACAGCGTGTCGGTGATCAGCGGGGACGAGAGCGGCGCGGAGGCGGTTGCACGTGTGCGTGCTGTGCGGAACTGGGACGAGGACATCATCGCGGCGGTTGTGCGGGCGGGGGCCACGAGTGGAATCTGGCCGCGGGATGTGGTGATGATCGGGTGGCCGGCGCGGTGCCTGTGGGGGACGAGGGGGGGCATCGAGGGGGGGACGGTTGAGTCGCTGACGGAGGCGCCCGAGTGGCTGCAGAACATCCGGTACGTGCGGCAGCCGCTGCCGACGGCGGTCTGGTGGCCGGGGATGGCGGCGAACGTCTCGCTGTTCGGCGGCGGCTGGCTGGTGGTGCTTGCCGGCCCAGGCGCGTGGCGGAGGTGGACGTGGTGGCGGCGCGGCGGGTGTCGCGGGTGCGGGTACGACGTGCGCGGGGTGGCGGTGTGCCCTGAGTGCGGGCTGGCGGTGGTGAAGACGGGGTAACTGAGCTGTCTTCAGGGGCTCTTGGCGAATGCCGATAGCGGGGCTATCATCGGCCCCGGTACGGAGAGCGGCCGGGCGACAAGTGAACAGCCCTTGGGGGCATAGCTCAGTTTTGGTAGAGCGCATCCATGGCATGGATGAGGTCAGGGGTTCGAGTCCCCTTGCCTCCACTTACCCAAGGAAAACGCCGGCGTGATGAACGCCGGCGTTGTTCGTTTTTGGGGGGTGAATGGTCGCTGAAGAGAGAACGTGCACCCTCCCCGACCTCGCCGAGCCTTGGTCGACCCTCCCGCTGGGAGAGGACAATGCATCCTGCGTGGGGCAGGTTTCCAACCTGCACGGCCTTTCCAGTGATCAAGCCCCATGGTCGATCCCCTTCCATGGTCAACGGATGTCGGAACCGTGCACAGAGACGGGCCTCAATTGGGCAGGTTAAAAACCTGCCCCACGATCTCTCTGCATAATCCTCTGGGAGCGGGAGGGTT
>JAUXUZ010000445.1 GCA_030680655.1 Phycisphaerales bacterium | reverse complement strand
AACGGCGGCGTCAACTGGATCCAGGGCATCAACAACGCCGGCGAGTACGTCTACTCGGCCATCCTGCGTGAGACCTCCACGCCCAGCGACATCCTCACCGATGTGATCGTCAAGGGCACAGTCGCCGGCGGGATCAGCTCGGTCATCGTCGAGGGCGACGGCGCGACCGCGCCCGAACTCGCCGGGCGCACGTACACCACCCTCCGCAGCACGACGATCCAGAACGACGGATCGATCTCCTTCATGGCCACCCTCAGCGGCACCACGGCCACCAACGCCGCCTTCCTCACCGGAAACGGCTCAACCGTGCTGGCGCAGAAGGGCGTCACCATCCCCGGCAACGCGGCCACCGCGTGGTCGTTCCTTGATGGTGACGGCAGCAGCGACGGGCGAGGCCTGATGGTCTCGGCCGACGGCCTCTCTTGGCTCGGCACCGGCGCCGTCGACTCGGCGAACACCTTCGACAACGACATCGTGGCCGTCAACGGCACCGTCGCTGTCCGGGAGGGCTCCAACGTCGGCAGCTTCACCGACCCGGCCGGCTGGGCCGTCTTCGGCTCCCAGAGCGTCCCCTGGGCCCACATGCTCCCCGACGGGTCTTGGTACGTTCACGGCTACAACCCCGCCACCGCCGGGTACAACCAGGGCCTTGACTGGGTGCTCCGCAACGGCACGCTCCTCACAAGCACCGGTGCGCCGATCACGCCCGGCAACACCGAGACCTGGGCCGACAACGTGCTCCAGCGCACCTTCTTCCTTGAGGCCGGGTCGGGCAACGACTACGTCGTCGGCGGCCTGACCAGCCGTTCGACCACCGCCAACGGAACCGACACCGCCTCAGACGGCGTCGTCGTCCACCGCGGCGGCACGGTGCTCGTCCGTGAAGGCGCACGCGTCGAAGTCTCCCCCGGCGACATCCGCCACCTCAACTTCATCAGCGACAACCGTTCGTTTGTTGCCGGCGGCAAGCTCTACATGACCGCGTCACTGCGCAACGCAACCAGCTACTGCAACCAGTCCTTCAGCGGCCTCCCGTCAGCGATTATCGCCATCACGCTCCCGGCGTCCAACCCCTGCCCCGCCGACATCGGCCAGCAGGGCGGAACGCCCGGCAGCGACGGGCTGCTCAACAACAACGACTTCATCGTCTTCATCGACTACTTCTTCGCCGCCAACCCGCTCGCCGACGTCGGCCAGCAGGGCGGAACCGCCGGCGCGGACGGCCTGTTCAACAACAACGACTTCATCGTCTTCATCGACCTCTTCTTCGCCGGCTGCGGAGTCTGATACGCCCGCCGCGTCAGCCGTGACGGGCAATTGACTTGTCTTCACCAGGCCCCGGCGCAAGCCGGGGCCTTTTTCGTTGGGCGCTGCGCACCGTGCGCTACGCTCGCCCCCGTGCCCGCACCGTCCGCACCCCCATCCCGCGCCTCGGGCGTCTGGCTCGTCCTGCTCACGCTCCTGTCGTGGGCGGCCGTGCCGCTCTTCCTCCGTCAGTTCCGCGATGACGGGGTCATCGATCCCTACACGGCCAACGGCTGGCGCTACGGCATCTCCGCCCTCTTCTGGCTCCCCTACCTCCTCTGGCTGGCGCGCAAGGGCGGTGTGCCAAAGGCACTCCTGCTGGCCGCGGCCGTGCCCGTCGCGTTCAACCTGCTCGGCCAGACGGCCTTCGCCTGGGGACCGACGCTCCTTGAGCCGGGCTTCTTCAGCTTCGTGTTCCGCGTGCAGATCGTCTTTGTTACGCTCGGCGCGTACCTGCTCTTCCCGCCGGAGCGGGCCGTGCTGCGCACCGTCCGCTACTGGCTCGGCGTGGGGCTCGTCGCGCTCGGGTCGGTGGGGCTCTTCCTCTTCCGCGACAAGGTCGGCACGCCCGGGCACGCGCCGCAGGCGCACGACGCCACCTTCTGGCTCGGCGTGGCCGTCGCGGTGAGCAGCGGCGTCTTCTTCGCCGGGTACGGCCTCTCCGTGCGGTACTTCGTCAGCAAGTACTCGCCCGTGGTGGCGTTCGGCGTGATCTGCCAGTTCACCGCCGTCGGCATGACCGGCGTCATGCTCGTGCTCGGACGCGAGCACGGCGCCAGCGCGTTTGGCATGAGCCCGTTCCAGTGGCTGCTGGTTGCGCTCTCCGCCTTCATCGGCATCGCCATCAGCCACGTGATGTACTACGCCAGCATCAAGCGGATCGGCGTCAGCGTCTCGTCGGGCATCCTCCAGTTGCAGCCGATCCTCACCGCCGTCGGGTCGACGTTCATCTTCGACGAACGCCTGACACCCCTGCAGTGGGTCAGTGGGCTAGTGGGCGTCGGGGGGGCCGTCCTCATGCTCGTCGCCGGGGCCGCCGCGCACACCAAGAAGGCCGACACCCTCAGGGCCGAGGCCGAGGCCCAGGGGTCGTGAGCCGCCCCGCGTCTCCACTTCCCCCCGGCCCCCCACACCCGTCGCCCTCCGCTCCGGTATGCTCCGCACATGAAGCACGTTTCTCTGGTCCTCGCCTGCACCGCCGCCGTGGCCCTCACCGGCTGCCGCACTCGCACACTGGAGATCACCACCGAGCCGCCCGGTGCGCTGGTCTGGCTCAACGACGAGCAGGTCGGGCGCACGCCGCTTGAGACCGGCTTCGTTCACTACGGCACCTACGACGTGCGCATCAGACTCGAGGGGCACAACCCGATCGTCACCCACCGCACCGCCGGCGCGCCGCTGGTCGATCAGCCGGGGATCGACTTTGTCACGCAGGCCATCCCCGGCAACTCCGTCACGCGCTGGCACTTCACGCTCGACCCGCTCCCCGAATCGGCCGACCAGCAGGGTGCAGAGACCGCCGCGTACGAACGCGCCAAGGCCTTCCGTGATTCCATGACGGGCGCAAAGCGCCCCGCCCCCACTGCTCAACCCAGCGGCGACGCGGGCACGCCGACGACGGTCACGCCGTCGCCCACATCACCCAGCACAACCGCGCCCGCCCCCACCACCGCCAAGTGACCGATCCGCACCTGCGGCAGCACGCGGCTGCCCAGGCCGATCAGCGCGTCGCGCCCAACGCGCACCCCGCCCGCCAGCACAGCGCCCGGCGCAATGTGCACGTTCTCATCCAGCGAGCAGTCGTGCTCGACGATCGCCCCCGAGTTGATGATGCAGTGCGCGCCGACGCGTGCGCGCGCGTGCACGATCGCACCCGGCCCGATGTACGTTCCCCCGCCGATCAGCGCCGAAGGCGACACGATCGCCGTCGGGTGCACAACCGTCGTCGCCCACCCGTTGAAGCCGCTAGCGCCCGCCACGCCCATCCGCTTGATCGCGGCTCGCCGCGCCCGCACGTCACCCAGCGCGATCATCCACTCCCGCTCGCCGATGACCGCTACCGCTTCCAGCGGCCCAAGGCACGACGGCGCGGGGTAGGGGTGGGGAAGATCGATCAGGATTGCCGCCAGCGGGGCCGCGGGGTGGTCATCCAGGAACCCGTCGATCGGATGTGGCGGCGTGGCCATGCGCGCCGCCTCGGCGACAACGATCGCGTGCCCGCCGCCCCCGATCAGCACCAGAGGCCCTCGTGTGGCCGGACCGGGCGCGGGCGCAGAATGCGGCTTGGGGTGATTCACAGCGTCATTTAGGCATCGACCAGCGGGCGGGTGCGTGTCCACAGGATCAGCGGGCCTCCGGCCAGTTGCGCAGTCATCCACAGTTCATCCACACGCCGCGGCACCTGTTTAGGTGGATGGGGACCTTGGCCGCGGACATTTGACGGAACCCTTTGATTCTGAGAGACTTACGATCCCGGTGTTCGGCGGGTCAGCCGCCGCGGGTATTGGATTGCGCGTGGACCTCCCCGGTCGATCGGGGTTAACTGAAAGGGTTTCCTATGGCCGGTCGCGGTGGAGTTGGCACGGGCGTTGGGGTCACGATCGCGCTGCTGGGGGTGGTTGCTCTCGGCAGCACGGTGCTCGCGTTTGTCTTCTGGGCTCGGATGAGCAACGCGACGAAAGAATCGCAGCAGCTCAAGACCCAGCAGGCCGAGTACGTGACCGACGCGGAGAAGAACAACGACCAGGTTCGCCTGCTGCTGACCGAGGCCAAGAAGGCCGGGCGTGGCTCGCTGGTCGCCTACTTGCAGCAGCAGTTCCGCGGGGTGAGCGAGAAGGTGACCGGTTCACCCGGTGAGACGCCCGACTCGCTCAACAAAAAGATCGAAGCGGCCGTGGGCGGCAGCACCGTGCTGCGCACCATCGACGAGCTGCAGGCCAAGATCGCCCAGCAGGACGTCGCGATCAAGGGCGCAGAGTCCGCACGGGCCGCCGCCGTTGAGAACCTCACCGCGATGCAGGAAAAGCAGAAAGCCGCCGAGGCAGCGATGGGCGCCGCGATGGCCGCCGTCGGCAGCGACGTGAAGGGCTACAAGGACGGCATCGATGCCGCCCGGGCCGATCTGAACACGCGCCAGCAGGAGAGCGCCGCCGCCCTCGAGAAGATCAAGCGCGACGCGGCCGACGAGGCCGCGCGCCTCAACGACCTCAACAGCCGCCTCCGCGAGGAGAACCTCGTCAGCCAGGGCAAGATCAAGGCGCTGCAGAAGGAGCGCTCCAGCGAGACGCTCAAGCCGCAGGACGAGGCCACCCTCGTAGACGGCACCGTGCTGGCGGTTGTCGATGCCGACGGCACCGTCTACATCAACCGTGGGCGAGCCGACCGCGTGGTGCTGGGGATGAGCTTCGAGGTCTACGGCGAGTCGGGCCAGATCAAGCGGTCCGCCGACGGTGACTACGCCCGCGGAAAGGCATCGCTCGAGGTGATCCGCCTCGACGCCAACAGCAGCACCTGCCGCGTTACGCGGGCCACCCGCGGCAACCCCGTCAGCAAGGGCGACGTGATCGCCAACGCCCTCTATGACCCGAAGAAGACCTACTCCTTCCTGGTGTACGGCAACTTCGACGCCAACAACGACGGACGCTCAACGCCCGACGAGGCCGGCGAGGTCAAGGCCGTCGTCACCGGCTGGGGCGGCAAGCTGGTCGATTCGCTCTCGGGCGAGGTTGACTTCCTGGTGCTCGGCTCCAGGCCCGTGGTCCCCCCGCAGCCCGACGGCGGCGCGCCGGTTGCCATCGTCCAGGAGTTCATCCGCCTGCGCAACATCGCACGCGAGTACGACCGCCTCTTCGAGCAGGCCGCGGCGACGAGCATCCCTGTCCTCAACGAGAACCGCCTCCGCACGCTGATCGGTCGCTGAGCCGTCCGACAGGTCAAGACTCCTTCAAGCCCCGGCCCGTGCCGGGGCTTTTTCGTTCCGCGGCGCGGCCGGGCGATGGTCGCCCATCTCCCCTCTCGACTGTGATACGCTCTGCCCATGCGCAACGCGACGATGGCGACCATGCTGGCGGCACTCTTTGCCACCGTTCTCATCGGCGGGTGCGCGGGCAAGGCCCCCACGCTGACGGTGACCGAGGCGTTCATCGCCGAGCGTTCGGCGAGCGACGGGAGCACTGTGGTGCACGTGATCGTCAAGGCCCAGAACCACGCGAGCGAACCGGTGGCGATGTGGGCGATCGCCTACACGGGCGCGGGGGCTTCCGGCGGCGTTGAACGCTGGGCGCAGGCAACGGCGCCCGCGGGCGGGACGGTCTCGTTCGAACTCCCCGTTGTCGCGGGCGCGAACCAGTCGGGGTCGTCACCGCTCGCGGTGTCGGGGAGGGTCGCGTACGTTCCCGGCGGACGTTTCCGTGAGTTGCTGAACGAGCTCAGCGTGCCGCTCCCGAGCACGACGTTCGCGGGCAGCGTGGATGTGGACTGGTCTGCGCCGGCGCGCCCGCCCGCACCGCTCCGTGTTGGAACGGCCCGCACAGCGATCGTGCTGGACCACGGCCCGGCCCGCGCGGTCGACACACTGCCGCCGTTGAAGACGCCAAACTGAGACCGGCTGGCACAGGCGACGCTGACCGGCGTCGCCCGCGTTCGATCCAATCAAAAACAGCCCTGAATCCCGCGCCTCGCAGGATCCAGGGCCATTTGAGGCGGACACACCAGGAGCCGTGGGTGTCGCCGTGGCGGAGGAGTGCACTGTCGTGTGCGACGGGCGCTCACCCCGTCGCCCCGTGGTTCGTTGCGGTCACTCGCCGCTGTTGCCCTCGCCGCCGCTCTCGCCCTCGGCGTTGGGGTTGGCCTGCTTCTCCAGCAGCTTGCGGAGGTAGGCGTTCTCGCGCCGGGTGGCCTCGAGATCAAACAGCAGGTACTTGATCGAAAGACGCAGGTAGTCCATCGAGTCCTGCAGGTCGGACACGGTCTTCTTCATCTTGGTGTGGCGTTCGCGGGCCTCGTCGGCCAGGGCGTTCAGACGCTCCTTCTGGTCGGCGGGCATGCTCTCGATCTGCGTGATCAGGTCGCCAAGGCTCTGCTGGAAGTCGTTCTCGTTCATATCTGGCTCCTCTTCAGTTGTGGCTCCGCGGCTCTCGTTCCGCGGCGCCGGCTCCAAACTGCTTCTCCCAGACCTCTTTCTCTTCCGGGCGTGCCGGGCTGGTTGTTGATGCCAGCTCGACGGAGGAACAGGGTGCAACGGGCGCGCCACGACAATGGAGCGGGCGTGCCAACGCGCTGCGTCCGGGAAGAACACGTTCAGCATGCAGCCACCGCCGGTCCGTGCCCAGCAAAGGGCTCTCGGACGCTCAAGTCGTGGTGGGTTTATTCCGTTTGTGGCCCACGCTCAGCGCCCGGTGTCGAAACGCCTCATCATCGCCTGCGCCTTGCCCGTCGCCCCCTTCACCGCCAGCGACAGCCCGACGGGGTCCTGCTTCTTCATCTCCCAGATCAGTTTCTTGAGGTGCTCGTCGCGGGTCATTACCCAGCGCTTGAACAGGTCCTCTAACTCGTGCCGGTTGAACCGCGTCATCGGGTCTTTGAGCCCGCTCTGTGCCGCGGCCCAATCGATGAGGCTCCCGCCGTGTTCGTTGAAACGGAAGAGACGCGCGGTCGCCTCCAGGCGCACCCGCGGCGGCTGGAACGGGTCGGTGCACCCGTCCGGTAACTTGAGCATCAGCTCACGCGCCGACTTGTCGCTCCCCCCACCCGCGAACGGATCGGCCGGGTTCGCCTCCGCGGCGACCATCGCGGGGGCGTCTTCGGCCGGCACCAGGTTCGCCACGCCCGTCGAGAGCGTCTTGATACCCACCCGCTCGAAGCGGATGGTTACCCGCTGGCACGACTTGCCCTCCTGCGTGTCGGGCACGGCAGCGCTGACGATGCCGGTGCCCCACTCCGGACGCCCGGCGTGTACGACTCTGTCCCCGAACGCAAATTGCTTGGTCAACATCAACGGTCCTCGGTTGTCTCGAATCCGAGCGGGCCGCAAGGCCCGCTCGTTCCCCCTTCCCCGCAAAGTCCGGTCGGCTCGGCATCCACTGCGAGCGGTCCAGCCAGGGTCGCGAAGACATTGCGACCCTGCCAATCACCAAACAAAACCCTGAATCAACACCTCGACCCGCAGGCCGATGCTCTGTCAGTACGTGTTTTTTCGATCTTCGGCGAGGCCCGACGACCGCACTCAGGCGATTCGATCGGAGGCCCCACCCATACCGAAGGCCCGCAATCGCAGTGACTGCCGGGCCGACACCCCCTAGTATACGGACGACTGGTTCGCAAACAAGCCAGACACGCACAACGGGCCCGAATGTGGATAACTCCACCGTTCGAGGTACCCGCCGCGTGGCCGAATGGTCCGCACGAAGGAATGTTCAAACATGATCGAAGCTCTCAAGGGCGACGAGATCATCGACAAGGTCGGTGGCCGCTTCAAGCTCTGTGCACTTATCCAGCGTCGGCTCGTCCAGCTCATGGACGGCGCCCGGCCGATGGTCGAGCGGAATGGCCGCTCGGACCTGGAGATCGCCGTCGAGGAGATCATGACCGGCAAGATCGAGCCGCAGCTCGACTTCACCGACCCCGCGACGCTCGCGGCGCTCCCCGAAGGCAAGAACTGACCACGCAGCCCGGTGCCCGCGCCGGGTGACCCGCGTAACCAGCCATCAGGCCCGGGCGATCGCGCCGGGCCTGTCTCTTTTCCGGCGCCCGCCGCATGGACACCCACCCCCCCCCCACCACGAGCGTCGAGCACCTGCGCGACAAGCGCATCCTTGTGGGCGTGACAGGCGGCATCGCGGCGTACAAGACCTGCACGCTCGTCTCGCGCCTGGCGCAGGCGGGCGCCCAGGTGACCGTCGCCATGACGCCCTCCGCGGCGCGGTTCGTCACCCCCCTGACGTTCCAGGCGCTGTCCGGGCGGCCCGTCTACACCAGCGCGTGGGAGCACGTTGAGAGCCACGACCCGCAGCACATCAGCCTCGCGCGGGCGGCGGACCTGGCGATCGTCGCGCCGTGCAGCATGGACTGCCTGGCGCGCCTGGCGGTCGGCCTCACCGACGACGTTGTCACCCTCATCCTCTCGGCGATCGACCGGAGCGCCACGCCGGTTCTGCTGGCACCGTCGATGAACGAGGTGATGCTGAACCAGCCGAGCACGCAGCGCAACCTCGCCGCGCTGACCGCCGACGGCTTCACCATCGTCGGGCCCGGCACGGGCTGGCAGGCGTGCCGCACGGT
Source organism: Phycisphaerales bacterium (assembly GCA_030680655.1). Classification (GTDB taxonomy): domain Bacteria; phylum Planctomycetota; class Phycisphaerae; order Phycisphaerales; family UBA1924; genus JAJTGZ01. The sequence continues at coordinate 7,873 of JAUXUZ010000445.1, read as the reverse complement.
CGGCGCAGGACGGATGACCGAGCCCGAAGAACTCCTGGCGGCCATTGCGGCAAGGCTGCGGTAGCGCGCCGATGGCCGGCGCGCAAGAAAAAGGCCCCGGTCGCCCAGGGCCTTGCGTGAGCCTGCCTGTACAACGATCACCGCTCCCAGTGGAACTCGGGGATGTTGATGAAGACGTCCTTGCGGGCGTCGAAGAACCGGTCGGCCGCGGCCTTGTCGAGCTTCTTGAACGTCACCTTGCCGTCGCTGGCGACGGTGGCGGCCTCGACCGAGACCTGCTTGCCGCCGGCAAAGGTCTGCTTGTGGACCAGCTTGCCGGTGGAGTCGTACCACATCCACTCACCCTCGGCGCGGTTGTTGCGGACGTTCCCCTGGATGTAGGGCTTGTCGGGGCTCTTCTCGCGCCGGAGCACGATCGGGCCGTCGGTCAGCGCGCCGTTGGTGTAGCTGATGGCGTTTGCGCCGCGCACCCGCTGCCCGTGCTTGATGAAGTAGTTCGCCGGCCCGAGCACGATGCCGTCCTGCCCGGCCTGCTTGCCGTCGATGATCGTGACCAGCGAGGTGCCGCTGTTGCGCAAGCGCGTCATCGTGTCGGTGGCGGTCTGCACCTGCGCGTTCGCCTTGCTCAGTTCGGCCTTGGCCGTGTCGAGCTCGGCCTGGAGCGAGTCGGCACGCTTCTTCTCGTTGTCCCAGTCGCTCTTGTAGCAACCGGACATGGAGGCGAGCAGCGCGGCGGCGGTGACAACGGCAAACAGCGTCTTCATAGATGGTCCTCGGTGCGCCCAATATACGCGCGCCAGCGGGAGCCTGCCATCAGAACCGCGAGCAAGAGAACGCTCGCGGAGGCTCCGTTGGCACTGTCAGCGTCCCGATTCCGGCGGTTCCTGACCGTCCCTGCCTGCCCGGAAAGCCGTTGAATCGCTGCACAAACGCGGCACCCAGGCGCTCACCCCCCCAGCACTAATTCGTGCTCAACAAGGTCATCGAGCGTCTCGCGCCGGCGGACCACTTTGGCGTGGGTGCCGCTGACGAGCACCTCCGCCGGCAGGGGGTGGCTGTTGTACCGGCTCGCCATGCTCATGCCGTACGCGCCGGCGGCAAAGACCGCCAGCAGGTCGCCGCGGGCGACCATCGGCATCAGCCGGTCCTTCGCAAAGAAGTCTCCGCTCTCACAGACCGGCCCGACGACGTCGCAGGTCTCGAGCCCGGGCAGGTCCATCGTCGCCGAGCGTCGGATGGGCTCGTGCTGGGGGCTGACGCTGGTGGGCCAGATAAAGTGGAAGGCGTCGTAGAGCGCCGGCCGGATGAGCGTGTTCATCCCCGCGTCGCAGACGACGAACTTCCGGGCGCCGCCGCCCGAGAGCTTGACGTAGAGCACGCGCGTCAGCAGCACGCCCGCGTTGGCGCTGATCGAGCGCCCCGGCTCGATGACGATGCGCAGCCCTCGCTCGACACGCCCCTTGAGCATCGGCACGATGACGCGGGCGAACTCCGCCGCCGTCGGCGCGTCGCCCGTCTGATAGTCGGCGCCGAAGCCCCCGCCGATGTCGAGCGTGTCGACCGTCACACCCTTGGCCGCGAGCGTGTCGATCATCGCCAGCACGCGGGCGATGGCCTCCGCGTACGGCTCGGGCGTCACGATGCTGCTGCCGATGTGCAGGTGCACGCCCGAAAGGCGCAGGTGCTTCTCGTGGCTGAAGCGCTCCAGCAGCTGCGCAGCGCGGTCAAGGTCAACGCCGAACTTGCTCGACTCGGTGGCGGTCTCAACGTACGCGTGCCCGCCCGCCTTCACGCCCGGGTTCACACGCAGCGCGGCCCTGGCGCGCACACCCATCGAGCGGGCCGCCGTCGCCAGCACCTCATACTCCGGCTCGCTCTCGATGTTGAACAGCCCGATCGGGTCGCCGGGCTCTTCGCCCGGGCGCGCGCCGCCACGCAGCGCATCGCGGATCTCCGAATCGGTCTTACCCACGCCCGCGAACACGATGCGCGAGGGATCAACACCGGCCAGGCGCGCGCGCCGCAGCTCGCCCCCGCTGACGACGTCCATCCCGCATCCGCTCTCGGCCAGCGCGCTGAGCACGTGGATGTTGGGGCAGCTCTTGACCGCGAAGCAGACCAGCGGGTTCAGCTCGGCGAACGCGGCGCGCACCTTCGACGCGTGCTCGACCAGCGTGCCGCGCGAATAGACGTAGAGCGGCGTGCCGACTTCGGCGGCCACTTCAGACAGCCGCACCCCTTCGCAGTAGAGCTCGCCGTCGCGGTAGTGGAAGTCGTCCATGGCGCCACAGCGTAGCGGCACCAGGGAAACGACCCTGTGCAAAGCCCGAGCATCCCCGCCCGGTGTCATTGCCGGTTCGGCGCGGTATCCACCCGCCCGCACACCGTGCGTCACCGACCTTGGCGTTTGGTCATCTCGATGGGGCCCGTGCCCCCATCTGGGCATTCGCCGCCGGACGCTGACCGGCGGCGCTGCGGTTACGATTGGTAAGCAACAGGAGCCGTCTATGCGCCTCGCCAGCCTCGCCCTCCCGCTGATCCTTGCCACGGCCGCGCTCGCCCAGCCCGCTGTGCCGCCGACGGGGCCCACCACCGACCCCGTCGCCGACCCTCTTCCGCCGCGCGACGCCAATCTCGGCGCCGGTGCGATCGCGTCAACGCCCAACATCCTGGACAAAGCCACGCGTGAAAAGGGCGAGGCACTGGCCGCCAAGGCCATCGCCTACCTCCGCACCAAGCAGGACCCAAAGTCCGGGGCGTGGGGCGTCGCCCCGTCCGCCCCCGATAAGCCGGCGCCGCCGACGTTCCCCGCCTTCAGCGGCCTGATCGTCAGCGCGCTGCTGATGCAGCCGGGCATCGACACCAGCGACCCGGCGGTCTCAAAGGCGCTCGACTACATGCTGTCGCAGCAGCAGGCTGACGGCGGCATCTACGACCGTCTGCTGCCGGTCTACAACACGTCCATCGTGCTCTCGGCGCTGGCGCACGTTGACAGCGACGCGGCCCGCGCGGCGATAAAGAAGGGTCAGGACTTTCTGCGCACTTCGCAGTGGGGTGCGCCGGTGCTGGTGAACAGCCCCGACAAGCCGGCGAGCGTCGTCGGGCCCGATCATCCGTTCTACGGCGGCTGGGGGTACGGCAGCAACTCGCGCCCCGACATTTCCAACCTCACGTTCGCCGTTCAGGCGCTGGCCGACACCGGCGTTGGTCCCGACGACCCGGCGATGCAGCGGGCCATCGTCTTCCTGCAACGCATCCAGATGATCGAGAAGGGTGCGGGCGGCAAGGTGATCAACGACCAGCCGTACGCGAAGGGGTCGTCGCAGGGCGGGTTCATCTACGCGACGGCGTCGAACGACAAGACGGTTGGCCAGGGGCAGTCGCAGGCCGGCGTGATCGACGAGACGCTCACCAGCGGCGAGACCGTCAGCATGCTCCGCGCGTACGGCTCGGTTTCTTACGCCGGTTTCAAGAGCTACCTCTACGCGGGCTTGAAGAAGGACGACCCGCGCGTGGCGGCGGTCATGGACTTTGTCCGGCACAACTACACCCTGGCAGAGAACCCGAAGTTCGGCAGCGACGGCCAGTACTACTACTACGTCATGTTCGCCCGCGCCCTCAGCGCGGCCCGCGTCGACACCGTTGACGCCGTCGGCAGCGACGGGAAGTCCACGCCACAGAACTGGCGCGCCGACTTGATCAACCAGCTCGCCACCATGCAGAACGATGACGGCTCGTTCAAGAGCGTGAACAAGCGGTGGATGGAGGACAACACCACGCTCATCACCGCCTACGCGCTGCTGGCGGCCGAGCACGCGCTGCGGTAGCGGCAGGGATAAAACCCGCTCAACGCCCCCGACTTGACATGGCCATCGGGGCGCCCCGGTCTGCCAGGTGCCCGCTCCGTTTCATCGGAACGGGCGCGTACTCGATCTTGCACCCCGGCGGCTTGGTCCCCAGCACAGCGGGGAACCCGTCGGTCAATGCCGCGTCGATCGCCTGGCGGAGCCAGTTCGCGGTTGGTGCGGCCCGCGCCGCATTGACGCCGAACTGATCATCGGTGGCGCCGCGGTAGACCAGCCGCCTGGAGCCGTCGAGAACAAACCGGCTGGTCGTGGCATAGGCGCCCATCGAGCGGGCGATCTCCATGCCGCCCGACCGCACCACGGTCACCGAAGGACCGGTGAGCCCCGCGGCCGTCAGCATCTCGTCGAGCGTTGCATCGCTCGAATCCCCGTCAACGTTGACCACCACGAAGCGGACACCCTTGCCCTCGTAGAACTTCACGAGGCGGCCGAGTGTCGGCGCCCACTTGCGGTTCAGCGGGCAAGAAGGGCTGGTGATCGCCACCACCGTTGCATCCTCGCCGGCGATCTCTTTCAGCGAGTGCGTCGCCCCTGACCGGTCGGTGAACGAAAAACCAATGACCTTGCCCACCCCTTCGGCGGCGGCACGTTCGGGGCTCCAAAGCTCCGCGAAAGCGCCGCCAACCTGCTGGATCGACTGTTTCCGCACCAGATTCGCGCCCACGACCGCGACCGCGACGACCACCAGCAGCACCCGCCCCACCCGCCAGGTACGTCGCCAACCCGTGCGGGAATGACCGGCCTCGTCGGGCCTATCTGTGTCGATGCTCGCCGCGCCGGGGTTGGAGGGGATGTTGGTCTGGCAATCGGCATCCAACCCACGATCACGAACCATCGGCGCGGCTCCACAGTCCCACTGGAGGACCAACGCACACTCTACGGCAGCCATTGCCGGGGTGATCCACGTTCTGGCGATTCTCCCGCCTGCGGCGTGTAAAGCGCACGCAAGGAGAGCACGATCATAGGTTATCGGCCGGGCGTGCTCGGCTGAGCGGGCTTGGGTGGTGTGGGCTTGCTCCCGCCACCGAGCAGGTCGCCGATGCCCTTGATCAGGCTGTCGGGCGTGAGCGCATCCTTGAACTCGTCGAGCACAACATCGCCCGCCATGCCGGAGCTTGGTTTGTCGAGCGGGCCGGAGGTGCGGATGGGAATCGACGTGAGCTTGTCGACAAACCCGGGGACGATCTTGCCGAGCGCACCCCCCACGGTCTTGTTGAGGTTGCCCAGCAGCCCGGGCGCCGCGGCAAGGGTGGGGATGTAGGTGACCACGTCGATCTGCTTGCCCACAAGGTCGATCACGCCGCGCGTCTGGAAGTCGAAGTTGCGCACCGGGAGCACCACCTTCTGCTGGATGCTCCCGTAACGGAGGACGCCCTTGTTGATATCGATCACAAACGCGGGGATCGGGCGCTGGTCCTGCCCGCGCCCGCCGCGGAAGACGGTGTCGTCGAGCAGCGTGCCGAGCGTCTGTGAGAACTGGTAGTCCACCCGGCCGACGTCGACGTTCAGTGAGCCGCTCATCTTGGCCAGGTCGCCGTCGATAGGCACGCGCAGCCCCTGCGAGGTGATGGTCGCGGGGGCCTTGTTCGATTCGCCGGCCGCCCGCTGCATCTCGGCGAAGATCGGGAAGATCTTCAGCAGCTCGCCGCCGGCCGCGAACTTGAAGTCGCTCAGCTCGATCCGCAGCGGCGTTGCCCCCGGCGCGCCGGTGTCGAGCACGCCGCCGCTCACCGGCCCGCCCGCCACCATGCTCGCCTTGGGTGACTTGAGCTTCACGCTTACGAAGCCCGTGGTGCCGGTCTTGGAGACGTCCCGCGCCTCAACATCGGCCGTGAGCTCCTCCCCCAGCAGCTCCGACAGCTTGCCGCCGCCGCTGATCAGCGACCCGACAACCGCCGTCGGCAGCCGCCCGGTCGTCGCCGTCAGGTTCAAGACGGCGCTGTCGGCCTGCACGCGTCCGCCAACATCGGCCAGGTTCTCGATCGACCCGCGCACCACCGTCGGGTCGTTGACCACCTGCCCGTTGGTCTTCACCGAGCCGACGCTGGCGGTGAAGGCGATGCCCGTCGTTGAGGCGTTGCCGGTGCTCTTGAGCGTCGCCGTAAAGCCGGTGAACTCGGTGGTCGACGCCGCCTCTCCGGCCGTCGCCTGGCGCTGCAGCACGATCCTGGGCGACGCGGCCACCGCGTCGATCATGAACACGCCCGGCTTCAGCGGCCCGCCGGCCGCGTCCGCCCCCGGTGCGGAGAGCACCAGCTTCTGAACGCTCAACGACACCTTCACCGGTTCGCCCACGCGCAGCGAACCCGCCTCGCCCGGCTTTGCGCCCAGCAGCTTCTGCTCAACCAGCGCGGGCGTGGCCGTGATCGTCACCGTGAACGGGCCGGCCGCCGTGTACGCACCCTTCGAAACCAGCACCTGCGCGTTCTTGACCGTCATCTGCGGGCTGTCGACCTCGACGCCGATCTCCGTAACGTCCGGCCCGGTCTTGGCGAACGTCGCCACCACCGTCGCGTTCGCGCCGAGCAGGCCCGGCAGCAGCCCGCCCTGGCCGGCGATCTCGTCGAGCCGGGCGGTTGAGACGTCGGTCAGGTTGATGTTCACGCGCGGGTTCGTGCCGTCGGTGGCGCTGCCGCCCGACACGCGCACGCGCGCCAGCACGTCGCCGGCGCCGTTGCCCACCACATCCATGCTCCCCGTCAGGCTCAGCGCGGCCGCGCCGGGCGCACGCGTTGGGCTCGAGTCCATCACCGACAGCGGCACGGAGGCGTTCACCGCGAAATTCGCAACGCCCGCGCTCAACGATCGACCGTCAACCATCAGCCCGTCAACGATCGCCGGGCGCGAAAGACCGGCCGTGAGCGTCACGATGCTCTTGGCGTTGGTCCAGTCTGGCGAGAAGCTCTGAGGCTTGAGCGGCACGACCAGTGGCAGCACCCTCAACGTGATCCCAGCGGGCTCGCGGAACCGTGCCGCGGCGACGGCGTCGCCGCTCTGCCCGGCCATCTCCAGGACGGCGCGTGCGAGCTTGTCGGTCAGCGTGGTGCTCCCGTCGAGCTGGCTAAGCTCGAGCGAGTTGGTCTTCAGTTCGCCCTGCACAGATGCGTTCAGGCCCGTTCCCGACACGGTCAACCCGATCGCCTGCGTGTTGCCGCTCGTCTTGCTGCCCAGATCAACCTTCACGTCAACGCCGCCGCCAACAAGCTCCGAGGCGATGTTCTTCATCGCCTCACTCGCCCCACCGCCCAGCAGCAGCCCCTGCAGGGCCTCGCCCGACACACCGCTCAGCGTCACAGACCCCGAGGCCCGGCGCGTGCCAAGGCCCGCCAGGCGCGGAAGCTCCTGTTCCTCCATCAGCCCCGAAACCCGCGCATCACCCTTCACCGTCATCGGCTGACCGTCAACCAGCAGGCGCCCGTCGATGCCGAACGGGCTGAGCGTCTGGGGCAGCGCAGCGCCGGTCACCTTCAGCCGCTCGATGCCCACGGTCAGCGGCCGGGCTGCGGCACTCCCGGGCACCGCGACCGCCAGGTCGCTGACGGTGACCTGCACCGCCGCGGTGGCGAGCGAGTAGTCGATCCGCTTGCCACTCAGCGGCAGGCGGGCGCTCGTCACAACCAGTTCCACACGCCCCGAACCGCTCGCCGTCGCCGGCGCTTCCCCTTCTTTGGCGCTGCGGACCAGCAGCCTCTGCACCAGCGGCGTGCTGCGCTCGACGACGATCCGCGACGGCTCACCCTGGGGCGCGATCCCCAGCCCGGTGGCATCGAACACCAGCGAACTGCTCAGGCTCACGTTCGCCGACCGCACGCTCAGTGTGATGTCGGTCGGCGGGATCGTCCCGCGGCCGCCGGTGGCGCCATCGCCGTTGCTCTTGGTCATGGCGTTCAGCACGACATCGACCGTGGGCCCAACGTCAACGGCCAGGTCCAGCGGCAGGTTCGCGGCGGCCACAAACGGCGCCAGCAGACCCGTCGCCACCGACTTCGCCTCGAGCTTGCCGACGA
>JAUXUZ010000428.1 GCA_030680655.1 Phycisphaerales bacterium | reverse complement strand
GCCTGATCTATCAGTTCCCGCTGGGCGTCTTCGGCGTCGCAGTCGCGACAGCCGCATTCCCGATGCTCGCCCGCGCCGCGGACAACCGGGGGCTGTTCCTCGACACGCTCCGTCGCGGACTGCGTCTGTCTCTGTTCATCGGCCTCCCCGCGTCGCTCGGCCTGATGCTGGTCAGGCACGACATTACCCGTATTCTCTTCTCGATTACCGCCAGTCGCGGCTTCGACGAGAGCGACCTCGCCCGCAGCGCCGCCGTCTTGCTGGGCCTCGCTCCGGCCGTGTGGGCCTTTTCACTCAACCAACTGCTCACGCGGGCGTTCTATGCCAAGGGCGACACGATCACCCCCGTGCGTGTCTCACTCGCCCTGGTGGTCGCGAACTTCTTCCTTAACGCCGTGGGCATCTGGTTCCTGCAGGAGGCCGCGATCGCCTGGGCCACGAGCGTGACGGCCGTGCTGCAGACGTGCGTGCTCATGTACCTCGCCAAGAAGCGGTTCTGCCCGGTGCACGAGCCGATCCTCGACGGCCCGACCCGCAGGTCCATCACCCGGGTGTGCGCCGCCGTGCTTGTTATGGGCGCGATCGTGATGCTCACCAAGAACATCTGGCCGATCGCGCCCGACGCCTCGCGGTGGCTGCTGCTGCTGCGGATGCTGGTGTACGTCGGCCTCGGAGCCGTCACCTACGTGGGCGAGGCGCTCTACTCGCGGTCACCTGAGCTCTCCTGGCTCATGTCGCGCTCGAAGCAGCAGTCGAAGGGACAGTACCGCGACCTTGTTGTGGACTGATCGGCCTCGGGCAGGCCGGGCCCCAACAATGGCCTATGAGCAACGACCTGCGGGGACGACCGATCGCGATCACCGGCGCCTCCAGCGGGATCGGTGAAGCGACCGCGCTCGCGTGCGCGGCCGCCGGCATGCCCGTCGCGCTGGCTGCGCGGCGGCTCGACCGGCTTGAGGAGGTCGCCGGCCGGATCCGCGCCGCCGGGGGCAGGGCCACCGTCTGCCAGCTCGACGTGGCCGACGCCCAGGCTTGCGCCGAATTCGTAGAGCGTGCGGCGGTCGACCACAGAGGGCTCTTTGGCGTCTTTGCCAACGCCGGCTACGGGGCCGAGCAGCCCGTGCACCTCATGCCGCCGGGCGAGCTGCGCCGCATGTTCGAGGTCAACCTCTTCGGCTCGCTGAACATCGTCCTCCCGGCCGTGGCGCGGCTGCTGAAGAACGACGGCCCGCGCCGCGGGCACATCCTGTGGTGCTCCTCGTGCCTGGCGCTGATGCCCGTTCCGCGCGGCGGGGCGTACAGCGCCAGCAAGGCGGCCCAGCACCACCTCGCCCGCGCGATGCGCATCGAGCTCGCCGACAAGGGTGTGGAGGTCTCCAGCGTGCACCCGATCGGCACGCGCACCGAGTTCTCTCAGGCCATGCTCGCCTCGTCGGGCAGGGCCGAACGGACCCGCAAATCGCCGGACTGGATCATGCAGCCACCCTCGCGCGTCGCCGACGCGGTCGTTGCGTGCCTGCGCAGGCCGAAGGCAGAGGTCTGGCCCGGGTTCAGGGCGCACTGCGTCCGCACGGTCATGTGCGCCCTGGCCGCCTGGCCCGCCCTGGGCGATGCCGTCCGCAGGAGATCGTTTGTTGGTCGTGCCGACACACCCTAGGCCTTCTTGCGCGGCACCATGACGACCACCGCGTGCGCCTCGATTGCGCGCCCTTCGCCGACGGCGTCGACGCGTTCGTGGGTCTTGCCCTTCACGTTCACACGGTCGAGCGGCACGCCGAGCGCCTGCGCCAGGTTCCGCCTGATCTGGGCCTTCACCGGCCCGATCTTCGGCCGCTCGCAGATCACCGTGCAATCGAGGTTGCCGACAACGTACCCGGCGCGGGCGGCCTTGGCGACCGCCGCGACTAGGAACTCGGTCGAGGCGCGTCCCTCGTTGCGCGGGCTCTTGTCGGGGAACATCTGCCCGATGTCTGGCAGCGCGAGCGCGCCGAGGATGGCGTCGGTCACCGCGTGCAGCAGCACGTCGCCGTCGCTGTGCGCGACGGGCCCCTTCCCGCCGGCGCCTTCGATACGCACTCCACCGATGACCATCGGTCGGCCGGTGCCGACCGGCGCGATCGGCTCGAGGCGGTGCAGGTCCCACCCGTGCCCGATCCTGACGGTGGGCAGTACGGGTTCTTCACGCTGAAGCCCGTTCTTCGCCGCTTGCGGTGTCGCCTTTGCTCGCCGCTTCGGAACAGCCACAGCGCGGGGGGTGCGCCCCGGCAGGTCGCGCCTTGGTTGCTCCGTCACCGAACTGACCACCCGCCTTCTGCGTGCCATAGGTCCTTACCTCCGTTTAGCATCTGAGCTAACCGCTGTCCGATCATATCCCAAACAGGGGACCGAACCGTGCCCGATCGCTCACGCCCCATAGCCCCGTGGCCGATAGACTACCCCGGCTGCGGCATCGCAGCCCTTGCCTGGCTTCACTTCCAGAGTTTTTGGAGACCGTCATGCCCCGTCTGCGTCCGCTCTCAAAGCCCTTGGCCGCTGCTACGACGCTCGCGCTCACCCTTGTTGGCGGTTGCGGGTACCTCTCGCCGGGTAACCCGATGGCGTCGAACAACGAGTTCAACTACCCCAGCACGGCGACGATGCCCCAGACGGTTGTGCTGCGCGACCTGCGGACAGATCAGGTGCTCTACACCTGGGAGATCCCGGTCGATCAGAAGCTGCACGTCCGCTTCCATGAGGGCAAGGGCGACCCCGGGTCGGCGACGCCCGACCAGTGCGTGTGGCTCTTCTACCCGATCACGCGGTGGAACCCGCCGCTCGAAGACCGACACACGTTCAACGTGCCGCCGGCGAGCGCGTGCAGGCTCGACCTGTTCACGCGTCCGAGCCCGGAACTTCCCGCCGACATGAAGCCGGCGGAGATCCCCCAGCCCCCGGCCGACCTGCCCCCGATCAAGTGACCGCCCGCGACAAGCAGGAACTACAAACGCCGGCCCCATGGCCGGCGTCTTTGTTCTAGCTCTTGATGATCCAGCGAGTGCTCAACCCAGGCCGACGGGCTGCGGGCGCACTTCATGGGCCGAAGGCTGGAGCGCGATCCCGAGACCGATGCGCTTGCCGCCCTGGAATCGCGGCGGGATCCCCTCGTTGTCGATCATCCGCTGGATGGCCATGATCCCCTCCATCAACTGCTCCGGGCGGGGTGGGCAACCGGGCACGTAGACGTCAACGGGGATGTACTGGTCCACACCCTGCACGACCGCGTAGGTGTCGAACACGCCGCCGGTGCTCGCGCACGCCCCCATCGAGATCACCCACTTCGGCTCGCTCATCTGCAGGTAGATCCGCTGGAGCACGGGCATCGTCTTGATGCTCACGCGCCCCGCAACGATCAGCAGGTCTGCCTGTCGCGGCGAGAATCGCACGGCCTCAGACCCGAATCGAGCCAGGTCGAATCGGCTGCTGGCGGTTGCCATCAGCTCGATACCGCAGCAGGCCGTTGCAAAGGGCATCGGCCAGAGGCTGTTGCGGCGCCCCCAATTGATGATGCGCCGCAACTGCGTCGTCACGAACCCGTCAACTGGCAATGCCGCTTCAAGACCCATCGCGTTCTCCTGCAGGCCGGGCAAAGTGCACCGGTGGCCGCATCATACGCCCACCCCGCCGGGCGTCCCTCACGCACCGCCCAGACCGTCGGCCTGTCGAGAGGGAGGGGCGAGCGGCACCTCATCCTCGCCCGCAAGAACCGCCGTCGATTGGGCCGCCGGTTCTGCGTTTGTCGCCTCCAACTCGTCGGCGAGCGTTCGCCCTTGCGACGCGGCGACCTGCGCCGCACGCATCGCCGTGACCTGCGGAGGAACCGCGCTGCCAACGGCCGCGAACCCGCTCTCAAGCACGGTCGAGACTGCGATCTTCTCAGCCGGACGGGCGAGCACCCAACGCTCACGTCTCTCCGCTCCACCCGTCTGCAGTTCGGCGAGCACCCCATCGGTTGCCAACCGCTCCAGCATCTGACGGGCCGCCTGATCGGTCATGCCGACGCGCTCGCCGACCTCTTCGACACCGCACGACTTGCCCGTTGCGAACGCCGCGGCGACATCGCAGGCAACCGCAAGGGCGTAGGACGGGTCAATGAACGCGGAACCGCGCTTCCCAGACGCCAGGTGAAGGAGCGTCACGCGCCGGCCGTTCTGGATCAGGTAGCTCACGCGGAGGCCCGTCAGCACCACGATCCAGGTCATGTAGACCCAGAGCAGGAAGAGCGGGATCAGCGCCATCGAGCCGTAGAGCGACTTGAGCGCCGCCCGCTCGAGGTAGACTTGGAACCCGTACTTCGCCGCTTCCAGTGCGATCGCCCCCACGACCGCGCCCTGCAACGCCGGCAACGCGCGGACGCGCGCGTTTGGAACTGTGATGTAGAGCAACCAGAGCGCAAGCGTTGAGATCGCCACGCTGCTTAGAAACCCAGCCGTCTTCAGCAGCCACCCACCAGACCACCCCGCGCCATCAACCGCCCCGGTCATCCCCGTGACCTGCTCGGCGATGAAGAAACTGCCCGCCAGGAGCACCGGCCCCAGCGAGATGAGGAGCCAGTACTGCATCACGCGCCGCACAAACGACCGCCCCTGCGGCGCGTTGTAGAGCCGGTTGAACGAGTTCTCCAGTTCGATCAGCAGCGAGATCGCCGCGTAGATCAGCGTCAGGCCCGAGATAATCCCGATCCCCGTGAAACTCAGCTTGTCGAGCGAGCCGGCGAGCTGGCGCAGCACAGAGTCGATCTTCATCGCCTCGTCGGCGTTCACTGAGATCTGCGAAACGCCCAGCCAGGACATGATCCTGCCGAACAGATCGTCCACCACGCTCTGCTTGTTGATGAACCGCTGCAGAACCACCAGACCGATGATGAAGATCGGGATGATCGAAAAAACAGTGCGGTACGCCAGCGCCGCCGCCATCGGCGGGATCGCCCGGTGCCCGAGCCACTCACCAACAGCGCCCGTCCACCGCTTGATGAAGTGACCAAGCCCCTCGCTCTGGCCTCTATCGGACACGGTCTGCTCCCTCCGCCCGAGCGCCCGCCCCGCGGGTCGCGGGCGCGGAGCCGGCCTTTCCAGCCGTCAACTTCTTGAGCGCCTGCACCTCGTGCCGCTCCAGGATGCGCCACTGGCCGGGCTTGACATCCACGAGCTTCAGCGGCCCGAGTGAGATCTGGATCATCTTGGCGACCTTGACGCCGGCCTCGCCGAACAGGTCGATCAGCTTGGTTGTGCCGCCGGGCTTCACCGTCGCGTGGAGTGACGTCTTCGCCGACACGCGTTCATCGCCGTGCGAACGCCCGGCCATCTTCACCGCGATCGGCGATGCCCGCTTGCCGGCCTCACGCGCGGCCCGCTGGGCCTTGAGGTTCAACCCCTTCTCAAGGTCGACGACGAACCCCGGATCGACGAACCCCTTGGTCTGCACCTCGAAGACGCGGTCAACCCCGTAGCGGGGGTGCGTCAGGCGGTTGGCGAGCTCCCCATCGTTTGTCATGAGCACCAGGCCCGATGCCTCCCACTCTAACCGTCCCACCGGGAACAGCCGCACGGGCGACGGGTACTTCACAAGCTCGCTCACGGTCGCCCGGCCGGTTGGGTCGCTCACAGCCGTCAGCACACGCGGAGGCTTGTTCACCATGACGTAGACCTGCCGCGTCATCTCCGGGGGTGTTCCCGCGCGGACCGCCGCGGCGCTGCGGCGCCGCGCCCGCGCTAGCTCGCGCCCGTCCACCGTCACCTTGTCGGCGTAGGGGTCCACAAACACGGGCAACTGCGTGACGACCTTGTCGTTCACCTCGACCCGCCCCTCTTCGATCATGCGCTCGCACACGCGCCGTGCGGCCACGCCGGAATCGGCCATCAGGCGCTGAAGGCGGACAACACCCTCGGGTGGAGGGGGGGTAGGTTTGCTTGGTCGGCGGGGCATCGCCACCAGTCTACGCCGCGCAGCGCCGTGCCCCGTGCCCGAACGCCCACCAACCCCACCACCAACCAAAATGCGGAGCATTCCTGCCAAAGTGCCGATAAATGTCGAGCGACGCGCAAGTACGGCGCGACCCCGATCAATAATCACACCGGCCTCGCCGGGCAGACCCGGCCACCCATTCAAACACGCAAGGAGCAGACGCCATGTCCGACCCCACCCCACAGATGACGATCATCAGCGCCGACACTCAGGTCCGCGGCGAGATCATCATTCAGAACGCGGGCCTGATCCTCGGCACCGTCGAGGGCAAGGTGCTCTCACAAGGCCGCCTGCACATCGGTGAGGGTGCGATCTGCAAGTCGTCGGTCGAGGGTGCCGCGATCACCGTCGACGGCACCGTTGAGGGCAACGTGCTCGCGCGCGAACGGCTTGAGCTCAACACCACCGCACGCATCAAGGGCGATATCACCGCCGCCAAGCTCATCGTCGCCGAGGGCGCATCCTTCAGCGGCAACTGCTCGGTCGGCACCGAGGCGGTGCGCAATGCCAAGATGGACGAGATCGCACCAGCGGCAACCAACGGCAAGCCCCGCATGAAGCTCGGCGGCAGCGAGAACGGCCTTGAGGCAACCCTCGCCGGTCTTGAGGCCAAGCTCGCCGGCTTCAACAAGCCCAAGGTCGGCGCCGGCGAGTCGTAAGGACTCCTCAGCCTCCGCTCTTCACCCGCCTTCTCCTTCCAGACAAAGCCCGGCGGCGATGCCGGGCTTTGTCCTTTCGGGACGCTTGCGCAGCCGCGCGCTGCGCACAAAGTGCCCGTTGCCCGCGGCACACGCGCTGCTAGTCACTGCTGAGGTGCCGCGCCGGTACCCCGACCCCGTCCGTTCAGACTCATCACCGCCCCGCGACGAATCACCATGTCCTGGCTCAATTGGTTCAGCCCCGGCAAGCTCTTCAACCTCTACGCCGATCGGACGGTGCGGTGTGTTCACTGCGCCGGCCCGTTCGTCGTGCCGGGTGCCGCACAGGTTCTTACCTGCCCCAACTGTTACAAGCGCGTGCGTGTTGACGACGTCGTCGTCACGGGCTCGCAGATACACGGCCGTGTCGAGACCTGCGGGTCGGTCGTGATCCGCAGGGGCGGGCGGTTCCAGGTCGAGGTGCTCAAGGCCGGGATGGGCCTGCTGGTTGAGGGCGAAGTGCGCACCGCGCACGCCGCGGCTCCGATGGTCGTGATGGGGCCCGCCGCGGTCTGGCACGGCGATCTGCAGACCGCCAAGCTCGACCTCCACCCCCTCGCTCGCATCACGGGCGGGCGCTTCCGCGTTCGTCCAGACCGCATGAAGGCCGCTCCGGGCGGCGCCCCGTAGCTCGACACGTGCGCTGCGCCGGCCCGCCGGGGTCGCGCCGAATCTGCAGCCCCCGCGCAACAGTTGCCGATACCGCTTGTTCACGCTGCACCTGAGCAAGGAGCGGAGCACCATGCTCGAAACCGATCACACACAAGCACGGCAAGGGGTCGACGCGGTGGCTGATGTCTTTCTTTCTCCCAGGGTGATCGATCGCGAGGCCTTCAACGACTACTCGGGCTCGCTCCGCCGCTTGATCGAAGAGGCCGCCCAGCAGGCCGAGGCGCTCAAGGCCGCGGCCGCGGAGGCCTCGCAGGCCCAGACGGCCCTCCGCGAAACCGCTGCCCGCCACCAGGGGCGCTCAGAGAGCGTGACGCGGGCGCTCGCCTCGATCGACCAGCGCCTCGCCGATGCCGAGCGTCTCGCCCAGGTTGCGGAGGCAACGAGGCTTGGCATTGAGGCCGCTTCGAGCGGGGCCCAGGCAATGCTCACAACCCGCAGCGACGAGCTGGCCGCGCGCCTCGATGCGGCGGCCGTTGCCGCCACCGAGACGGTCCGGCGTGCCGAGCACGGATCGACCGAGGCGGTCATGAACCTTGTCGGCTCGGCCGAACGCAAGCTTGTTCAAGTTGAAGCGCGGCTGATCGAGTTCAAGCCCCGCACCTCCGGCCATCCTGTGCAGACGGGCGGGCAAGCGCCCGACACATCGCACCTGCAGAAGCTGCTCGGGCAGCTCGCCGCTGAGAACGCCCGGGCAGAGGCCAATGCAGCGCAGCTCAAGGCCCTTGCCGATCAGGCCGATCGCTCGCGCGCAAGCCTGACGCATGCGCTCGCCGCTGCGACCGATCAGGCGAACGCGGCCGCCGGGAACGCCAGGGACGTGACCGCCCGGACCGAGGTGGTCGTGACGCGCCTGGCCCGGGTTGTTGACTCGCTGCCGGTCTGAGCGGCCGCGCCACGCTCCCCAACGGCCGAGGTCGGAGTACTTGTACGGCCAAAGGAAAAAGCCCCCGCTTTCGCGGGGGCCTGTTGTTGACGCTGTACCGGCGTACTCGATCAGGTCGTGAGCTGGAAGATGCGGCGGAGCAACTGCGTGTCGTTCTGGTTGCCGAGGATGAAGTTGCTGCGGAGCACCTGTGCCAGGCGGGTGTCGGCGGCGTTGTACTCGAGGTCGGCCACGGTGAGCGCACCCGCCGCGGCGGGCAGCGAGTTGGTCATTCCGCCGCCGAGGGCGAAGGTCAGACCGAGCAGTTCGCCCATCCGTTGAGCAACCGCCGAGGTGAGCGAGAGGACGTAGCTGTCGATGCCGGCCTGGTCCACGGTGTTGCCCAGCGCGGTGACCGCCGGTGCGAAGACCACCGCCTGATCGTTGCGGTTGGCGTTGAGCACATCACGCCGCTCGGACACACCGAAGAAGTTCTGGTTGATCTGGTCGGCCGGCTCGAGTGAGTCGGTGACGAAGACCGTGCTGAACGACTGACCGACGAAGTCGGCCGAGGTGAGTGAGACAACCACGTTGACGCCCGCGGCAGTGAAGATGCTGTTGAGGTTCGCGATGAGGCTGTTGAGGATGTACTCGCGTGTCGGTGCGCCGAGCCCGGGGACGTTGGCGTTGACCGAACCGCTGTAGCGATCGAGCACGGACGTGCCGAAGGCGTCGAGCCAGTTCACCAGGCCGCCGTTGGTCTCGATGAGGAAGTTCTGGCTCTGCGCTGTGGCCACCGGGCC
This sequence comes from Phycisphaerales bacterium, assembly GCA_030680655.1. Lineage (GTDB taxonomy): Bacteria > Planctomycetota > Phycisphaerae > Phycisphaerales > UBA1924 > JAJTGZ01. Next base: position 11,575 of record JAUXUZ010000428.1, on the reverse strand, counting down.
GGCGCCGACGTTGAGCACCTCGACGGTGTAGTTGCTCTGGTGAGCGCCCTGCACGTAGAGCGAGAAGGCGCCGTTGAGTGCGCCGTTGGCCTGTGACGGCGGGATCGTGATCTCCATGTAGAAGTCACCGTTGGCGTCGTAGCCGTAGGTGGTCGAGCCGTCGCTGGCGGTGACGGTGTTTGGCGTGCCGCGGTAACCCTCGGGGTTCGGAGCCTGGGCCACCAGCGCGCCGGCGTTGATGCCGCCGCCGGGCGTGGTCTCAAAGAGGGCGAACTGCGCCTCGCCGCGGTTGTCGCCGCCCTGGACACCGACGCCGCCACCGGGGGTCGGCCGTGGCGTGCGGAGCGAACCGAGGTCCCCGCCGAACTCGCTCACCCGCAGGGTGAACCTGAACCGCTCGCCTGCAACGATCGCCGCGCCGCCGTTGAGGTGGAAGATGTCCAGATCGGTGGCGTTGACCACGGTGGCGCCGATGGCGTTCATCTCGCCGATTGCGCTGTTGATCGTGGTCAGGTCGTCGGCGGTTCCAAACACGCCGTCGGCGCCCGCGGTTGAGATGTGCTCGGTTCCGTAGGGGTTGACGCCGACGACACGGTCGTCAGAGCGCGACGAGAGCGTGCCGTTGCCGTCGAGCCGGTTGTTGGTGCCGGGGTCGAGCTGATAGATGAACTCGCCCACGGTGATCGAGGCGAGGTCGTCCTGCGTGCCCAGGATGCCGTCCACGCCCGCGAACGCGGCGGGGAGCGGCGCGGTCTCGATAACCGAGCCGTTGCCGGACTGCGTCGTGCCGGCGAAGCCATTATCGCCGTCGTCAACGATCCGCACGCTGAGGGTGTAGGCACCGATCGCTGCGCTTGCGGGCTGGTTGACGACCGTCGCCTGTCCGCCCTGCGGGTCACCGATGATGGCCGGGGGCTGGCCCGGGCCGGGCGGCGCCAGGAACGGATCGGTATCGGCAACGCTCAGCACGACCAGGAAGACCTGCGTGTCCTGCAGCAGCATGATGTTGCCGTCTGTCAGCGGGCTGCTGATGCCGTTGCCGGCCTGTGTCAGGTCGACCAGGGTGTCGTCGCCCGGATCGCCGATGTTGCCGCGGTTCCAGGCGAGGATCGAGACGCTGCCGCCGCCGAAGCTGAGGCTTGTCGAGAGGACCTGACCCGCACGCATGGTGATGACGTAGACGTCCGCGTCGCTTCCCTGCTGGAAGAACGTGCCGCTGTTGTCGGGGTGATCACCCAGGAAGCCCTGGATGCGGTAGGTGCGGTTGATGTCGGCGGTGTCGGGCTGGGCCGTTGCGTTGCGGCTCATCACCACGTCGAGGTTGACCGGGCCGTAGAAGTCGATGTTCGACAGGTCGCCCGCGGTGCCTACGTTGGGGAGGAAGCGGTCGCCCGCGTCACCGACAACAAAGTCCTCTGACCATGAGTCGAGCGTTTCGGCCACGCCGTCGCCGTCGCCGTCGAGCAGCGTCGCAGCGGTCTGGCCGCGGAGCACGGCGCTGTCGAGCGTGAAGCGGAAGATGCCGGGGCTCGCCGCGGCATCGGGGACAGGCACCGCGCCGCCGGTGTCAAGGTCGCGGGTGGTGACATTCTGGCTGAACTGCACCACGGCGCTGGTGGCGCCGGCGGAGTAGGTCACGGTGTAATCAACGTTCTCGATCAGCGGGAAGAGCGTGGCGATCGGCTCGGCGCCGCGGATCTCGCTGATGCTCAGCGCGCCGCTGAGGGTGCTGGGCGCGACCGGCTGGTTGAACATGATGGTCGCGAAGTAGACACCGCCGATGAACGACACGTCTACCCCGGTCACCTGCAGCGGGTCGGGCTGGGCCTTGTTGTTGACGACCAGAAGGTTCTGGGCGCTGTTGAACGGCAGGCCCTGGGCGCGGACGTTGCCCATCGTGCCGTTGCTCATGATGCGGAACGATTCGGTGTTGAGCAGCGAACCGATGGCCGAGCCGCTGATGGTGACGTTCCCCATCGTTGAGCGTCCCTCGCCGAGCAGGTCGTCCTGCGTGCCGAGGAAGCCGTCGGCGCCCTGGTAAACGCCCGCGCCGATGTCGGAACGGACGAACGAGCCGGTGATGGTCACTGTGCCGAGGTTGCCGTTGCTCACGCGGTCGGCGTTGACACCGGCGCCGCCGAAGTTAGCGTCCTGGCCCAGGTCAACGCCGGCGAGGATCGCCGAGTCGGTCACGTTGCCGCTGACGCGGACGCTGGCGATGTTGCCGCCGGCGGAGATCGTCGATGTGGCCATCGAGCCCACAACGGTTGAGCCGAGGTTGTAGCCGGCGCGGATGCCCGAGCCGTTGACCATTGCCCCTGTCACGGTTGCTGAGGTGATGTCCCGCTGGCTGCTGACGCTGCCCTGCAGCGAGCCGCCGACGCGGACCGTGCCGATCGAAAGACCGCGGAGCGAGGAGGGGACGAGCCCCGCCTGGACACCGCCGAGGATCCGGACTGAGCCGATGGTGCCGCGTGACTCCACCGTCAGCGGGGTGTTGCTGCCGGCAACGCCGGCCGTGAAGTTTCCGAGGCTCTGGCCCGTGCGGACGGGGGAGTTGGTCAGGTTGCGGGCAGAAACGGTGGTAATCGTGCCGTCGAGAACCGTTGTAAGCGTTGAGATGTCGACCGTTGCGTTCAAGGCACGCAGCGACGCGTCGTCACGCCCGACGATGTTCGTCAGGCTGCCGACGGAGACCGAGCCGGCGGGAGCGGCTGAGATCGTGAGCGTGCTGGCGGTTGTTGAGCCGTCGAGCACGAGCACGCCCGTGCCCACACCGGGCACGTTCGCCGCGGTATAGGTTGCCGTGCCGGCGCCGGTGAAGACCACGCGGCGCAGCTGTCCGCCGATGGTCACGATGATCCCGGCGCTGGTGACGGGGACGTTCACACCGGGGATGGCCCCGGCGGCGAGCGCGAACCCTTCGGCAACCGGCAGCGCCTGGCCGCCCACCGTGTTCGTGCCGACGAGGAGGTTGGCGGAGACGATCGGCGTGCCGCTGTCGGTGAGCACGGCGGTGTTGCTGGCGGTGCCGACGACGGTCACGCGCGAGACCTCGCTGATGCCCGGGGCGACCATGTCGTCGAGGGTGTTGAAGAGGCCGTCGGCGCCGGCCACCAGGCCGGCCGAGACGGTGACGCCGTCGGTGCCGGCTCGGAAGTTCACGGTGCCCACGGTGCCGCTCTTGACGGTGTCGGCGTCGGCGCCGATGCCGCCGGGCTGCGCGTTGTCACCAAGCGCAGTGACGCCCGCGCCAACAAACGTGCCCTGGGCGAGCTGGTTGACCGTCAGCGTGGTGATGCGATCACCCGCGATGATAAACGTTGCCTGGTCGGTGGTCGGGACCGCGCCCTGATCGTCGATGCCACGCCCGACCGTGATCGAGTTGATCGTGCGCCCGGCGGAGATCGAGGCCTCGAAGATGCCGCCGGTAGTGGTGATGGTGCCGATGTTGACGCCGGCTGCGATGATCGGGCCGTCGCGACCGCCGGTGGGTGTTGCGCCCGGCGGGAGCTGCGTGCGGCGCTCAGCCAGCGGCACGCCCGTCTGGGTGGGCGCTGCTGCGAAGAGCGTGGGGTTGATGCCGATGTCGCCGAAGACCGCTCCGCCGGTGATGAAGACAGAGAGGATGCTCCCCTGCGGGGCGAGGATGTCACCGAGCAGGTGCCCGTTGACGATGCGCACCGACGTGATGTCGCCGTCGCGGGCCTCGATGCGGTTGAAGCGCTGGCTGTCGCCCGCGCGGAACGAGCCGTTGGTGATCGTCACCGAGCCGATTCCGCCGCTGTAGCTGACAACCGACCCATTGAAGTCGCCGTTGATGTTGACGGTCGTGATCCGACCAGAGGCCGTGATCACCGCGTCGGTCGCGTAGTCGGCGGTGGGCAGGTAGGCGAGCGCACGCCCCGAGGTCACGGTTCCGATAGTCCCTCCGGCGCGAACGTCGGAGTACACAACGCCGCCGGCGATGATCGTCTGCACGTTGCCGGGGACATCGATCAGGTCCGGCGTGGTGCCGTCGATCATGCGGCGGCCGATGTGGCGGGCTGCGCGAAGGGTGTTGACGGTCGTTCCGTCGGCCAGGTCCAGGCGCAGCACCAGGTCACGGCCGGAGGTGATCGAGTTGATGCTGCCGTCTGTGGGATCGGTGGTGGTGATCGCCAGGTTGATGTCGCCGCGGGTGGTCCTGATCGTACCGATGGGGCCGCTGCTTGTCACGGTGCCGGTCATGCCGCCGACGGCCGTCAGGTTGTTGATCCGCCCGTCGGGGCCGCTGGAGACGATCTCGGTGTTGACGATGCTGCCGCCGGCGGTCAAGTTGAGGATCGCGCCGCTGATGGAGATCGTGCTGGCGGTGATGTCGCCGGTCACTTGCATCGAGGCCAGGCGCCCCGAGCCAATGGCCGAAGCCCTGATGTCACCGCGCACGGTGAACGTGCCCGCGTTGCCGCGGATGCTGATGTTGCTGCGGATGATGTCGTGGGCCGACACCGCCGTGTTGTTACGCCCGGCGCTGACGAACAGGTCTTCGATGTTGCCCACCGCGACGTTGTTGACGCGGATCGTCGTCACGTCGAGGCCCGCGCGGATCTGGTTGAAGTAGAACTGCAGGGGGTCGCGGTCGCTGAGGCTGCTGGTGAAGCTGTCGGCGTTCACCGAGCCGATGCTGAGGGTGGCCTGGGCGCTGCTGGCGTCCCAACGCCCGCCGGTGATCGAGATGCGACCGATTGCCAGCGCGTGGAAGTCGGTGCGGGTCACGTTGCCGCTAGTGATCGTGACGTTGGCGATGCTGCCGGATGGCTCGACGCGGTCGCCGCCGTAACGGGCGGAGCGCCACCAGCTGTCAAGGTTGGCCACGTGCACGAACGCCCTGTCGAGGCTGGCGCCCCGGATGAGCAGGTTCGAGATGCCCTGGCTGTTGTCGTTAGGGGCCGCGTTGGCGTTGCCCGCGATGAACAGCGCACCGGTGAGCACCGGGTTCAGCACGCGGTAGCCGGCGCGGACGGTGACGATATCGTCGATCGCGAAGACGCCCGCGCGGGCGAAGGGCGTTGAGCCCGGCCCGAGCACGCCGTCGCCGACGTCGAGCGAGTTGATCTCGCCGACGAAGATCGAGCCGGTGATGCCCTCGAAGCGCCCGGTGGTGTTCACGCGGTCGTTGTTGGCAATGATCGACAGCACCCTGCCGCCCTGGCCCGTGCCGCCGTTGCCGCCCTGGGTGATCACGTCACCTATGGACCCGCGCGCGGTGATCAAGTCGACGTTGCCCGTTCGGATCACGATGCCGTTGAGGATGTTGTCGATGGGCGAGCCGCTGTCTTCCAGTGCACGCTCGTCGGCGTCGGCGGTGCCGAAGACAAACGGCACGTCTGTGCCCGCCTCCCACGCGTTGATCAGGTTCGCAGGGATGCCGATCGGCGACCCGACCACCGGGCTGAGGCCCTGCACCAGATTGACGCGGATGGCAACGTCGTCGGGGCTCAGCATGTATGTGCGCGTCGAGCCGATGCTGCCGAACACGTTCACGCGGCGCACGCCGCCCACATCCACCGAGACCAGGTCGCCGTCGGGGGTCGTGTTGCTCAACTCGGTGATCACGCCGTTGATGCTGAGGAAGCGGACGTCGATCTCGGCGGGACCCGTGAAGCGGACGTCGTTGCCGGTGCCACCCTGGGTGGTCACGTTGATCTCGCCCAGCGCCAGCGAGCCCGCGGAGGTCGTCGAGATGATCAGATCGCCGTTGCCGGCGAGCGTCACATCGATGCGGCCGACGATCACACCGCCGAGCTGGCCCGCAGGGGCGACGCGGAGCGTTCCGAAGCTGCCGTTGCCCGTCACCGTAATGCGGAACGTCACACCCGAGTCGTCAGTCAGCGTCAGCGGGGTGTTGGCGATCAGCGGCAGGAAGTAATCGATGTCCTGCTGGCCGGGGTTGGCCAGGCGCACGGAGGGGAAGCTCGCGAAGCGGATGTCGGAGCCCTGGCCGAGGTTGAACGTGGCCTGCTGCTGCGTGAAGCCGCCCTGGAGCACTTCCAGAACGTCAACGAACGACCCGGCGGACGTCTGCAGCGTGAACTGGTCGCCGCGGACAAGGTCGCCAAACTGCAGGAGCCCGATGTGCCCCGGCACGCCGTTGCTGCCGGTGCGGATCACCACCGCGCCGGTCTGACCGGCGGTGCGGCTGAGGTTGGTCACTTCCTGCACGCCGGTCTGCCCGCCGACAACAAAGCTGCCGAGCTGGCGCGCAGCGTTGATGGTCAGACCCATCACGCCGCCGGCGATCTGGATGCCGCCGATGACGCCCGACGCGGTGAACAGGCCGCCGCCGACGTCGCCGCCAACCTGGAAGTTGTAGATCGTCGGCACGCTGATGTTGAACCCTGCGGAGTCGATGTAGTCCGCGTCGGGGATGCCCGAGTTGTCGCTCTCGGCGCGAATGGCTGCACCGTCGCCGCCGATTACGCCCTGGCCGCCGCTGATGCGACCGACCGCGCCGGTCTGCACCGAGACCGTCGAGCCGCCGATGCCGCCACCGGTGATCATCTGCCCAAGGGTCGTCGCGGCCTGACCGGCCATGGTGATCGTGTACTGCAGGCTCGACTGGAAGTTGTCGTCGCCGGGCGTGCCGATCACCAGGTAGTACACGCCAGTTGACTGTGCCTGGAACTGGAAGTTGAAGCCCGTGCGCGGCTGCGTGGGGTTGGTCGTGTCGGCCGGCGTGGCGCCCGCGCCCTGGTGGGTCGCGACGAGGTTGCCGTTCTGGTCAAACACCCGCACGTAGGCCTGGCCGGCGTTCTGCGCCGCCAGCGGGTTGGGGAAGATGACGTTGAACTGCACGGTGCGCCCGCTGTCGGCGGCGAACGCGTAGAAGTCGGCGACGTCTTCCTCGTTGAGCGGGTCCATCAGGCCCAGCGAGCCGTTGATCGTGGTGCCGCTGAGGCCGGAGAAGATGAACTCGGCGGTGGCGAAGCCGTCGTTGCGGTACATGCCCGCGCCGGCGCGGATGATGCCCGTGTTGATTGTCGGGGCGATCAGTCCGACGTCTATGGCCGGGTCGATCCCGAAGATCGTCTCGACTTCGTTGTAAACCGAGCCCTCGATGCGCTGGCGCGGGTTGAGTGTGTCGCCAACGACAAACACGTTGGCCCGGCTGCGCCCGGCGACAAAGAGCGTCCCCAGCCTGCCGCCGACGTTGATCGAGCTGCCCGTTCCACGCAGGTTGTCGAGGTTCTGCGTATCGCCGATCTGGTCGCCGCGCACCCAGTAGCCGAGTGTGCCGCCGACATAGATCTGGCCGACATCGCCGGTCACGTTCATCGTGCCGAGCATGTGCTGCGCAAAGAAGAGCCCGAGCGAGCCGCTTACGTTCACGGTGCCCATCATGATGCCGGGCACGTTGATCGAGCCGACGGCCTGGTCGGCGCGGAGCGTGCGGATGCCCACGATGGGCGTGTTGATCGTGACGCCGTCAATCGTCAGGGGGCCGCTGGCGAGTTGCTGGCTTGTGAAGTTCAGCACAAGCGGGTTGGCGGGCAGCGCGGAGAGCACGGCTGGGCGCGGGTTGTTGTTGTCGAAGCCGAAGTACGTGATGCTGTCGGTGTTGTCGCGGATGAACGGCGCACCGAAGAGGATCGAGCCACCAAACGCCGGCAGGCCCGAGACGTCGGGCGGGTTGCTGCCGGGGATCATGCCGAAGCCGAACCCCTGCTCGTCCCACCAGTCGGTCAGCCCGTCGAGACCCTCGGGGATGTCGATGCCGTAGAACGTGTCGAAGTCGACGATGTCGCTGCGATCAAACGAGGCCTGATCCGTGATACGAACGGCCTGGCCCGAGACCATGCCGAGCCGCACGTTCGGGTCAGAGTTGATAAACACGATCATGCCCAGCCCGTCGTTCATGTCGGGCACGCCGTCGCCGATCGCTGGATCTAAGCCATTTTGATTGAACAGCGGCAGCGTGCCGACGAGGTCGCCGCGGTCGCCGATCGCCTCGACATCGTCAGGGTCAACCTGATCGTGCGCCGTCGGGGGGATCGCCACCGGGTTGTTGCCCGGGCCCGCCGGTCGGCCGTTGTCAACGCCCAGGTCGAGGAGGCCCAGCACCGGGCTGGGGCGGCCGATGTCCAGACGCTGCTGCATGTCGCGCCCGTACAGGTCGAAGATCTGGATGCTGGTGGGGAGCTCGACCGCCGGCGTGTTGGGGTCGTCCTGGAAGCGCCCGTAGAGCGTGATCTGCACGCCGGCCATCCGCGCCTCAAGCCACGCGGACATGCGGTTGCGCGGCAGCGCGAACGTGTCGAGCGTAACCGGGTCGGTCGGTCCAAACACGATGCCGGGACCGGCGCTGGTCGCATCTCCCACCCCGCTGGAGGGGAACGCGGCGGGATCGCCGATCGCCGGGAGGTCGCTGCGGAGGAACGGCAGGAAGTACGCGAAGTTCGCCGTCACCGTGCCGTAGTTGGGGCGAGCAGGGTCGGCCTGGAACGTCGGGTTTGCCTGATCAACGGTGAGCACGAACAGATACTCACGCTTCTCAAGCTGCTCCATCAGCGCATCGCTGTCAGCCCCTGCCATCCTGCCCGCTCGTGTCACCAGGCCGAGCGGAGAGACGCTCTTGGCACCGCTCCCGAAGAGGCCGCGGCGGACAGTGTTGAACAGTTGCTGAACTTTCTTCATGGCAGCTCCCGAACCGAAACCCATCGAGTAAGTGGGCGCACCGCAGGCGCGGGTGTCCCTGTCAACCACTATTCGTCGCCACGCCCGCCCAGGTTGCCCTGGTTCGCGCGCTCCACTGGCAAACGATGCGCACAGGCACCCATTGCGGCAGAAGTTCAATGCTACCAAGGACTTGGCCCAACCGCAAACCCCGAATGATCGGGGTATTCCCCCCGTTCTCAGCCACGCGATTCTCGTCCGCAGGCCCGCCAAATCTCACCCCCCGCCGAGCGCCCGGTCGATGCGTAGAGGTTTCCTGCGCTCTCAACTGTCGTCCCCCACTTCCCAAACTCAGGAACCGCTCGATGCCCTCCATGACACTCGCCGCGCTCCTGCCTGATGCACTCGAGAACCTGCCCTGGCTGGTTCAGATCCCCGTCGGCCTGGCGCTCATGGCCGGTCTGGCGCTCTGGCTTGCCGGGAGGCGGCTCATCCGACCCGTCACGATCCTGATCGGCCTGGGGGTCGGCGGGTTGCTCGGGTTTCTCGTGTTACCTGTCTTGATTCCAACCCTGAACATCTCCCCCTATCTGGGGTTGCTTGGCGGTGCCGCCTGTGGCCTGACTGTCGCGCTCCTGCTTTATCAGGTGGCAACCGCGATCACGTTCGGTTCTGCGATCGGGGCGGGCTGCGGCGTCGCGGCGGCCGCAGTTCTTGGAACGGCTCTCACACTTCCTGCTTCTGCTCAGTTCGAATCCGCCGCACTCACCGTACAACAACCTGACATTCCTGGCCAGATCGGCGGCGGCGAACAGCCGGTGTACATCCCTCCTCCGGCCCGGTGGGACCCCCGCGTAGAACCCCTGCCTGAGCCCTATCGCGGCCCCGAAGGCGCCGATGTGGAGAACCCGGGGGTAATCCGTGGAAAACCTGTCGCTACAAAGCCCCGCACCGTGACGCCAACGCGAGAGGGGAAGCCGACGACGGTCAAGCGACCCGCCTCTGGCGAAGCCGATCAACGTGCAAAGGGAGGCAACTCAAATGTTGCCGGCGCGGTGGTTGAGCGTGTTGAGGGCGCGGTCGGTGAAGGAGCCGTCGAGCGCGTCGGAACGTTCTGGAGCGCAGCGCGGAACACGTGGGGCACGTGGTGGGATTCGGTACCCGCAAAGAACCGACCTTGGATCATCGGCGCAACCGGCGTGGGGATCTTCGCCGGGACGGTTCTGGGGTTGATGCTGCCCGCCTGGTCGGCGGGCGCGGTGACCGCTCTTGCAGGGGCCGCGATCTGGTTGCCCGCCGCGCTCTGGCTGGGGATGGCGTGGAGCGTGCCGGGGTTTGGGAACAAGACACCGACGGGGCTCTCGCTTCAAGGGCTCTCCGCGGGCGGCTGGATCGCGGTGTGGCTGGTGATCGCCGTGATCGGCGTTGCGTGCCAGTGGTACGGCCTGATGCCGGGCAAGGCAAAGGGCGGAGCATCAGCCAAAGGGAAGAAGAAGCGCAAGCGGAAGGCCGACGCAGACGACGAGGATTGACCGGGCCGAGGCGAGCAAGCGAGAAGCCGGGTGGCGCTTACCTCTCCGTTGAGGTGAGGCCCGGTGTGTTAATATGCCGCATGCCCCAGCAGAACTCAGCGCGCGCCGGCCGGTCGCCCGTGGTTGTGGCTGCGCCTGCGAAGGAACTCCATATGCCACAGCCCCCCTACGAAAGCCGGCTCCCGTACAACTCTGCCCGCATCCATGCGGCGGCGATCTACTGCTCAGATGGACGTATGGGCGAGCACTTTGATGACTTCCTCGAGCAGGGCCTGAAGCTGCCCCGGTACGACCGTGTGACGCTGCCGGGGGGGCCGGCGTGCCTTGCGGGGCACGCGCAGGCCCACCTGGAAGAGCAGGGCGTGATGGACGAGCTGAAGTTCCTGGTCGAGGTGCACGGTCTCAAGCGTGTCGTACTGATCGCCCACCAGTCGTGCGCGTTCTATGCGTCGCGCCTTGAGTTGAAGGAGCCGCGTCTGGAGTTGGTGCAGAAGGCGGACCTGGTGCGTGCCGCGGCGTTTACCAACCGGGTGACGGGGCTGAACAACATCGAGGCGTACTTCGCGCGGAACCTGGATGGCAAGGTGCAGTTTGAGCGCGTCGAGGCCTGAGATTCGCGCGCGCGGAACGGTCAGCACCCAGAGAAGAACAGGTCGATGAAGACGACGAAGTCGTTGTTGTGAACCAAACCGTCTGCCCCTAAGTACCGCCCCTGGGCCCGAAAGTCGGCGGCACAGCTGATCGCCGGCCGAGGAGACGCCACCGATGGCCGAGCTCGCACGCGGAACATTCGATGTAAAGCTCGCGCCGGCCGATCTTCACCAGAGGGTCGACGGCCCCGACGGTTCGCTTGGGCGGATGTCGATCAACAAGCGGTTCACAGGCGGTATCGAGGGCACAAGCGTCGGCGAGATGCTCACGGCGTTCGGCGGGGCTGGGGTGAAGGGATCGGCGGGGTACGTGGCGGTGGAGCGGGTGACGGGTTCGCTCGACGGGAAAAAGGGGAGCTTCATCCTTCAACACAGCTCAACGATGAGCCGCGGTGTGCCGCAGCAATCGATCGCTGTCGTCCCCGACTCAGGGACCGACGAGCTCGTCGGGCTGTCGGGGACGTTCACCATCACGATGGTCGCGGGCAATCACGAGTACGACTTTGCGTACACGCTGGCCCCGTGAGCGTCAAACCAAGGCACCCTCATCCGGCCTCGCCGAGCCTCGGCCACCTTCTCCCAGCGGAGCTGGGAGAAGGGCTTGTCAGAGGATGCGCCTCGACCGCGGGTAGCTGCCCAGGACGTGGAGTTCCTTGCAGTGCTTGCGCGCAGCGGAGAGCGCTCTGGCAACGTGCTCGTCGGCCTGGTGCCCTTCGGCGTCGATAAAGAACGTGTAGG